>NZ_JBFJYW010000357.1:0-3465 GCF_041622395.1 Pontiella sp.
TAGGCTGCTACAGCGGCACCTTTCGACGCGTTGCCACTTCGCTCCGCTCGTTGCTTCGCATGCGCGAAGCCTGTCTCCCTCCGGTCGGCTGTTGCCAAAGCAAACTCGGCGCGTGAATAATTCAGGCTCGCTCGCTCTTTCATGAACGAGGCCGGAAAGGACGCACGCCGCGGACCCATTCCCCGCGGAACGGAAATGCTCACGATCGTGAGCATTTGCGTTCCGCGCTTTTTTCTTCCGCATCCGGACACGCGCGCCCCAGCCCATATCTTGTAGCAGGCGAGGCTGCGAAGCGCGGCAGCGCCTTCAAGCGGCGCGGCAAGCTCTTTCGACCAAGCCCCCCGAACAAAGGGGATCGGAACCGATCGTCGCACATTTTTTCCCGCTCTTGACCCTCGTCAAGGAACGGGGCGGCGGGGTATGCCATTCTCTGCCCACAATTTAAGACAAGGAGTGTAACCATGAAACGCAAGATTATCGAGATTAACGAAGACCTCTGCAACGGATGCGGAGAATGTATTGTGGGCTGTGCCGAGGGCGCATTGCAACTGGTGAACGGAAAAGCCAAGATGGTGAAGGAAGATTTCTGCGATGGCTTCGGCGACTGCATCGGAACCTGCCCGACAGGCGCCCTGAAGATCGTCGAGCGCGAAGCCGCCGCCTACGATATCGAAGCCACCCGCGAACACGTGGCCAAAATGGGCGACGACGCCCTGAAAAAATTCGATGAAGCCAACGCCGAACACGATGCGAAAGAAAAAGCGGCGGCCGCCAAGCCCGCCGGCGGCGGATGCCCGGGACTCCAACTTCGTTTCGGCAACAAGGCGAAGGACGAGAAGCCGAAAGCCGCGAGTTCGGAGGTATCCGGACAGGTGATCAAGTCCGACCTCGACCAGTGGCCGATCCAACTGCATCTCGTTCCGCCGACCGCGCCCTTCTTCGAAGGCAAGGAACTGGTGGTGCTGAGCACCTGCTCCCCCGTGGCCTCGCCCGACGTCCATTGGCGCTATGTCCGCGGCCGCGCACTGGTGGTCGCCTGCCCGAAACTCGACAAGACCGAAGGCTATGTTGAAAAACTCGCCGGCATCATGGCGGGCAACAACATTCCGAAGGTGATCATTGTCCGCATGTCGGTCCCCTGCTGCGGCGGCCTGACGGCCATCACCAAACAGGCGCACGCCATGAGCGGACGCACCGACCTGATCGTCGAGGAAGTCACCATCGGCCTCGATGGCGAGCTGCTGGGAACGAAGCAACTGTAGATGACCTTAGACCGTCGCAACGCGACAAAGGAGTGGATAAAATGAGCGACTACAAAGGACGGGCCTTGGACCTCAAGAACGAAATCACCTATGCCGACGGCGCGGTGATCAGCAAAATCCTGCTGCAAAAGAAAACCGGGAACCTAACGCTGTTCTCCTTCGCCAAGGGGCAGGGTTTGAGCGAACACACCTCGCCGTTCGATGCCGTTGCCCAGGTGGTCGAAGGCGAAGGCGCCTTCATCATCGACGGCGAACTTAAAAAGGTGAAGGAAGGCGAAATGATCATCATGCCCGCCAACATCCCTCACGATGTGCAGGCCGCCGAACAGCCCTTCAAAATGCTGCTCACCATGATTCGTTCCGAACAGTAGGTTCCGACAATCTGATTTTGGACAAAACGGCTTTTCCGAGCAAACGGGAATCGTTTTGTTCTGGATTCGTTGGTCGAACTCCCGCGCATCTCAGCCGAGCCAATCCCACGGGTTGGAGAGGATGCGGATTTCCTTGCCCTGCCAGTCGATGATTTCGTCCTCGGTGAGCCGCAGGATCAGGCGGGAAAGGCTTTCGGGGGTGGTGCCGATGGCGGCGGCGATATCCTTTTTGGAGAGCGGCGTATGGATCCGCTCTTTCTCGCCGTATTGCGCGCGCAGGAAGGTGAAGAAGCGGCACTCGACATCGGTGGTGGTCAGCTCCTGGATGCGCTCGGCGAGATAGCGCTGCTTGGCCATGAGCAACGCAATGAAGTCGTTGCGGAACCCCTCCTCGGCCAATAGGCGATGCACGCCCGCCTTGGGGAAGACGAGCACGTCGGCGTGGGTGACGGCGCGGGCGGAAACCGGATAGCGATCCCGTTCAAACAAGACCACCTCGGCAAAAACCTCGCCGGGCTTGATGACGCGGATCACCACCTCGCGACCGTCCTCGGTATTCTTGTGCAGCTGGATGTTGCCGTCGATGAGCAGGAACATGTCGTTCCCCTGCTCGCCTTCGTGGAACAGGTATTCCTTTTTCTTCACGTGCGCGACGGAACAAATGCGGGCCAGCTCGCGCCGATGGTCATCGTCCAACCCCTTGAAGAAGGAGGTATTCTGGATCAGCAATTCAAGGTTCATGCCGCGCAGTTTGGCCGCAATGCAAGAGCGTTGCAATTTCCAATTCAAATTTAGGGCGAATGGCTATAGGCTCTTGCAAATTACTGGAGATCGCCATGTTCCTGTTCGGCCCAAAGGAAGAAACCTGCGTACGCATTCCGTTGAATGTGAAGGGCCGGCTCTATTGCAGCCCGATGCCGTTCGGCCCCTACGACCCCGGCAACGCCCTGCTGAAGATCTACAAAAAAAACAAGATCGGGTTCGTGGTCATGCTCGTCACCGACGTCGAGCTGGAAAAGAAGGCCAAGAAAAACGTCATCGAGATCTACAAACAAAACCACATCGAAGCGATCCGCTTCCCGATCGCCGACTACACCAGCCCCGAGCTGTATGCCTTTTCCAAGGTGGTCGACCAAGTTGCGGGTTATCTCCGCGCCGGGGCCAACGTGGCCGTGCACTGCAACGCGGGCGTCGGACGTACCGGCGTTATGACCTGCTGCATCGTGCGCGACATCCTTAAAATTTCCGCCGACGAAGCCATCGCCTACGTCAAACAACACATGCAGACCAATATGACCGACGAACAGATGCGCCTGACCAACCGCTTCCAACCGCTCGCCGAACGCATTGCGCAGGAGCAAACGAAATGAACAACGTCTGGTTCGCCCTCGGGCTTACGGTTTTCGCCGGCATGGCCACCGGAATCGGCAGCGCGATCGCCTTCCTGGCCAAGCGCACCAACTATCGGTTCCTCTCCGTGGCCACGGGCTTTTCCGCCGGCGTCATGCTCTATGTCTCCTTCGTCGAAATTTTCGTCAAAGGCGTCGACTCGCTCGTCGAATCCTTCGGCGACCCCATGGGCCACTGGATCAACGCGGTCTCCTTCTTCGGCGGGATGGCGCTGATCGGCATCATCGATGCCCTCATTCCGCATGCCGAAAACCCGCACGAAATCCATTCCGAAGCCGAAAGCGCCCCGTTGCACGACCCCAACGCCCCGATCCCCGACCCCGAACACCAACACGACGACTGCATCCCCAGCGCCCACCGCCACCACAACAAAAAATTGATGCGCATGGGGCTCTTCACCGCGCTCGCCATCGCCATCCACA
>NZ_JBFJYW010000358.1:0-3461 GCF_041622395.1 Pontiella sp.
GCCGCATTTACCGTAGAGGCGCAGCCCCGGACTTCGGTATGTTGGGCAACCTCATTCGCCTCCTCAGCCTTGTATGCGATTTCTGTTCGTCGGCTCACAGTTTTGATCTCCATCTTCCTCTCCACGACTCCTCGCGAAGCCGCAGTTGATTTCGTCTAGCGCTTCAGCTACCGTCGTTACCAATGAAAGGAACAGCGGACAGCCGGGCAACGCGCAGGGGACTTCAACCCCATAAGTTTGTGTTCATGCCAGGCGTACCCAGATCCTGGACCCTACTTGGACAACGCCCGTCGATTAGGTCAAAGTCTATTTCCCAAGCGGGTCAGGATTAACGTTCTGTAAGGATAAATATATGAATATAAAATCTATCATCGCCCTGAGTTCCCTGTTGTTGCTTTTGGTTGGGTGCACAACACAAGAAAAAGCATCCCCGGTCCTAGAAGCTAATTATTCTATCGTAGTTTCCAAATCATCGAATCAACTCACCTTGTTACAGGGTAATAACGAAATAAAGACCTATACTGTAGCAACAGGTAAAAATGGTAGAACACCTGTAACGACATTCACAATAATCGACAAACTCAAGAATCCTCCATGGACAGACTTTACTGGAAAGCATTTTGAATCAGGAGAAGAAGGCAATATCTTAGGCTCTAGATACATGATGCTGACATCCTCAGAAAAACCGCAACTTAGAGGTTTTGGAATCCAAGGCACAAATAAACCAGATGACATAGGAAAACAAACTACACGAGGTTGTATAAGCATGTTCAACGAAGATATTGAGGAGTTGTTTGAATTAGTTCCTGAAGGAACCATTGTCACTGTTATCGACTAATAATAACAGAGCCAGAAGTGGCTCGGGGATTTTAGACCACAGATTAACGCAGATAAACACAGATTCATGAACAGGCTCTTCCTCCGGCGAGTGAGCGGGACAAGCTCCATATCTCATTGAGGATCGGTGTCCATCCGGGTTTATCAGTGGTTCCATTCCCGGATTTCGGTTTATAACCCGACGCGCCGGAATTTTTCTGCCGCCCCATTTTTCTGCCACCACTTCATGCCGGGGTGCGGGTTGGCGGAAAACACCGGATCGGAATCCGGTGCTACGGTTTCCAAGCTGCGGAACGGGTACCTTCGAGCAGCATCTGGAATGTTGTTTTTCCGTGCCTTTCCGGCTTTTTTGTGGCCAATGTTCAGTTGAATCGAAGTAAGGACGGGAGAAAACGCGATGGGACATACGCTTCACATAACCAGCGGCGACCGGGCAGGCGACCTGCTGAAGAAATCCGGGGTGCCGGGCGAAGTGTTGGTCTGGCACGACATGCTATACGACGGCCCCCGGATTCCGGGTTGGCCCGACGAAGCATGTCTGAGCGCACGGGCGGTGTTTCTGGAGGAAATCACCGGGGGCGGAATGGATCGGCAAGGCATTCTCGAGACGTTGCGGCAGCAGTACCGCAGGTTGTCCGAGCTGGCTCCGGATCAGCCGGTCGTGTTGTGGTTCGATGCCTGCCTGTTCGATCAGTCCATGCTCGCCCACATCCTGACGTGCCTGCGGGTGCGGAAGGCGGAAAACGTCGAGCTGCTCTGCGTGGATGCATTTCCCGGGATTGAACCGTTTCACGGGCTCGGGCAGCTCCAACCCGACCAGTTGGCCGCCCTGTATGGCAACCGCCAACCCGTGACCGAAGCTCAGTACGTGTTCGCCATCCGGGTTGACCAGGCCTTCGCCGGCCAGGACGCCGATCGTTTGGCCGAGCTGTCTGAAGCAACGCATGCCCCGTTGCCGTGGGTGCCTGCCGCGGTGGCTCGCTGGCTAAAGGAACGCCCGTCATCCGACACGGGGCTGGGGGAACTCGAAACCCTGGCGCTGGCGGCAATCCGCGGCGGATGCAAGAGCCCGGGCGAGATCTTCGCATCCGTCGCCGCCGCCGACTCGCCGCCGCAATTCTGGGGCGACATAACGCTGTGGGCGAAGATCAACGCTCTGGCGGATCGCGAACCGCCGCTGGTCAAAATCGATGGGCCGGCGGACCGGCTGCCGCAATGGGAAAGCGAGTTTCCGCTGAAAGATTTCAGCATCACGGCGGTGCGGTAAGGCGGGCGCGCTCTTGGGGAACACGGCTTGTTTTTTGAAAAAAGAAGGTCGCGGCCGCGTCAACTTGGGCCATAGTGTTCGGACATCAGGAGGTATCGAAATGAAAGTGATTGTCGATCTAACGATCATACCCATCGGCGTGGGGGTTTCGCTCTCGCGCTATGTCGCCGCGTGCGAAGAGGTGCTGAACCGGCCCGGCCTGAAGACCGCCCTCCACGCCAACGGAACCAACGTCGAAGGCGAGTGGGACGACGTGTTCGCCGCCATCAAGGCGTGCCACGAAACGGTGCACGGCATGGGGGCGCCGCGCATCCATACCACGGTCAAGCTGGGAACCCGCACCGACCGGGTGCAGTCGCTCGAAGACAAGGTCGACAGCGTGGTTGCCAAGCTGGGCTGATTGGGTTGGCCGCTGGGCGGTTCGGCCAGGAGGGATCCATGGAAGCGCAGCGCAAGGCGATGGTGGCCGTGGTCCAGGCGTATGGCGTGACGGACGAGCGCGTACTGGCGGCCATGGGCACGGTTCGGCGGCATCGCTATATTCCCGAGGGCCATCGGGGGCACGATGCGTACGGCGACCATCCGTGCCCGATCGGGCACGGCCAGACGATTTCCCAACCGTTTATCGTGGCCTACATGACCCAGCGGATCGAGGTGACGCCGGGGATGAAGGTTCTGGAGATCGGCACGGGCTCCGGCTACCAAGCCGCCGTGCTGGCCGAACTGGGGGCCGCCGTCTTCAGCATCGAGCGGATCCCGGAACTGGCCGCGCACGCAACCGCCATCCTGATGGACGAGGGCTATTCCGGCGTGAAGGTGAAGTCGGGCGACGGCTACAAGGGGTGGCCGGAGCATGCGCCGTTCGATGCGATCGTCGTGACCTGCGCGCCGGCCGAAATCCCGGAGGCGTTGAAGAGGCAGCTCAAGGACGGCGGCCGCATGGTCCTGCCCGTCGGTGCGGGCGTCCAGCAACTCGTCATTCTCGAAAAGTCGGGAGACACCTTCACGGAGATCCCCGACATTCTGGTCCGCTTCGTCCCGATGGTGCCGGGGGGCGCGGGGGAGGGCGGTGGGTTCGAATCCAATTGAACCCTTGCGAAGTTGCCGATCCCCGTGCGGATTTCCGTGTCCTAAATTTTGGGGATAGCGCGATCCTTGAATACGGGCATCATGTAGTGTTTTGCAACCGTGTGGGTTTGCGCATATCAAAGGAGAATGTGAATGAGTGATTCGAAGAAGAAAACGCCGGTGGTTCCACCGCAACTGGTCCTGACGTTCGTGTTGGTGACGATTTTGTTCCCGCTGTGGGGGTTCGCCAACGACATCACCAACCCGATCGTGGCGGCCTTTAAAAACA
>NZ_JBFJYW010000359.1:0-3455 GCF_041622395.1 Pontiella sp.
CCCTTTGACTTTTCGGGCTTCGATCTGGATCAGTCCTCGTTGTTTAAGACTGTGTACCAATCGACTAACTCGGGTTCTGGTGATCCCTGTTTTGTCAGACAGTTTTTCCTGACTCGGCCAGCAGACCCCCTCATCGTCAGCGTGGTCTGCGAGTGCAAGTAGAACGAGCTTTTCGGCATAGGTCACCTTTCCAACCGGATACTCCCCGCGAAACCGGATATCGGCAAATCCATGGCGGTCGAGCGTCTTCGTACCGGCCGGGGTGCGGATGGCAAAGCCCTGCTCCACCTCGGTGCCGTTCGATTGGCTATAGGGTTCGCCCTGCGCCACCGGGTGCGCGTAGTGCCCGCCTAAAACAAACGATGAAACCAGAAACCCCTGCTTGCTGGGCGGCTCGCGGCGGTAGTTGCTCTTGAAGATATCCCAGAGCCAGAGTTTGCCGTCGCCGCCCAGATAGAGCTGCCCGCAGCCGATCCCGCCGACCGGCATGCCGATGTATTTCAGCGATCCGGCCTTCGACGAGCCGGCAACGCCGAGGTCCAGGGCATGCCCGCGCTCGGTCAACGACTCCACCCAGGCCGGATTGAGCTGCTTATCCGCCGGAATCGTGGCCGCGCCCACACTCAAAACCGTCCCGGCCAGCACCACCACCCCAAACCTTTTTTTCAACTTCATCATTTCTCCCATCAGTAAAAACCACGAAACACGGAAACGGAAAGCAACCCGATCAGTACCAAATGGACTTTGCTCTTCATTTCCATAAACCTCCTAATCCGCATTTACTCAAAGTTCGATCTTCACGGTTCAGCAACTGAGCCGGAAGGCGAATCTGCAACAATGTCCCATTCCGGGAAAGCCAACGGCTTCGCCGTTTGCCAGAAGGCTTTGGATTCCACCCCTTCCTGGGTCATTGCGGTGTATCCACACCAGATCATTTTCCACCCGTTGAAACAATCCCCTCCAGAGGTCGGAACTCCATCGTTTAATGGTGCCGCTTTCATCTTTTTATATTTCGTGATGCCCGGGCGCGTTCATGTTCGGGGAACCGAAACAACCCACATCGTTAACGAAGTTCTACCCACAACATCTCACCAGCCACGATGGACACGAGCCCTTCAAGTTGAATAGAGACAACGTCGTCATTTTTCACCAACGTTGCATTCAGCATTTTACCGCCCAGACGTACTTCCGCAGCAGAAACCTTCAGCTCACCCGGATTCAGCTTCAGTGTTTTCACCTTCAGATTACCCCATTCAACGGCGAGTTCAGCCTTCATCGCGTTTTCACCGAGGGTCTGGCAGAAGGTGCCCCACCCTTCGGCGGCGGTGAACGGCGCGCGGAAATCTTCCGGGTGGATGACCGGGTCGAAACCGATCGTGCCTTCGGGGCCGTTGTAGTCGAACCCGCAGACCGCGAGGAATACGGCATAGGACGACATGGCACGGGCATAGTGGTCCGAACATTCAATCTCGTTGTAGGGGTTGCGCTTTTCGGGCGCGTAGCGGTCGTTGATGGTGCGGGTGACGGCCAGCCCCTGCATCACCAATTCCGGTGTTCTTTCGGCCACCATGTGCGCAGCCGCCTGATATTCAAAACCGCTCATGCATTCGTTGAAATAGTCGTATTGCCAATGATTCATGAAATCGTCTTTCAGTCCGCCGTTGGGCCAGGTGCACATGATCAGCCCGGCATCGCCCTCCCATGCATAGTAGCGTCCCTTGCGGAACGTATCGCGGAAGGCCATCACATCCGGCACAAAGTTATGCTTCCAGAGTGCATTGAGCGCGGACTGGATATGCTCCTCGTCATACAGTCTTCCGAGACCGAGCTGATTGGCCCAGAACTGTCCGATCACCTGATCGATGTAGACGCCGGGTCCAACGCCGATGGCCTCCGGGTGCGCCGGATCTTCTTCCTGCACGTAGTATTCCCCGTTGTAGAGTTTTTCGATGTTTTTGCTGCCCTTGCCGTAAACGTCGCGGCAGAGCGTTTCAAAGTCGGCATCGCCCACGACCTTGGCCATCTCTTCCCCGGCGCGCAGCGAGGCAATGTAAAGCGAACTGATGGCATGAACCTTGCCGTACCAGGAAGCATCCAGCGTGTTGTGCTGCTTACCGTGCAGCAACCCGTCGAAGTCGCCGTCGTTGCGGTCGAAGTCGATCAGGTAGTTCAACGCCCGCTTGATGTCGGCCCAGTTGGTTTTCAGGAAGGTATCGTCCGCGCTGATCAAATGCTCGCGATAGGATCGGAGCACCGTACCGGCCTGCCCGTCGATGGCAATGCCGCCGCCTTCGCCGGCATTCAGCGTGCCGCGGAACGGCACCACGCCATTGGGCTGCTGCGCAAAGCCATAGTCCGTCTTTTCGCGCAGATTGCGCTCCAGCGACGGGAACAAACGCGCCATGGCCTGCGCATAGTGCCAGACGTGCGTGCAGGTTCCGTGGCAGACCCGAATTCCTTCCCACGCCCAGAAGCGGCCGCCCTCGCCGTCGGCCAGAATATTGCAGTTGGCCGTCTGCAAGGTATTCGCCGTCACAATCGTGCGATCCAGCAGCCATTGCGGCAGCGTGGAGTCGTTCCAGGTTTTCACCCACTGCTCGGTCTGCGACGAGAGGTCGGCAAAGTTTTCGGCAACATGCGCCGCCACCGCCGCCGCATTTTCGAAGCGGGCCGAGTATTCGTTTTTATGAGGAATGGTTTTGGGCGTGTAGCTGTCCTTAATGCGAACCACCGGGAAATTCCAGGAAATCAGGAAGGTGTACTCCCGGCTTTCCCCCGGCTTCAAAACCACATCGGCGGCAATCCCGGGAACCAGCTCAACCGCAGTGTTCCGCCCAGTACCCAGATACGATAAAGCCATCGTTCCGCTGTGGTCAAACGCGCCTTCGCGTTTCATCTTCGCCTTCATTACGCAATCATGGCTTAACACGGTTAAGCCGGATTTGCTCGAAAACGAGCCGGCTTTATCTGCATCCGGCTGGTTGCCCATGTTTTCCATCCAGCCGACCAGTTCGGCGGACACCGGCTGATCCGACTCATTGGTCAGCGCATAACTCATGACCGTCACCGGCATGGATGAATCTTCAAGATTGAGCGGAACAAACGGCGAATAGGCCTTCAGCTCCGCCCGGACGGGGCTGTTCGAATCCTGATACGAAACCGTGCCGATCGGCCAACGGCCCGCAAACTCCACCGCGTCCCAATCCGCCGCCTCGAATTTTTGCAGGGTTCCATCCGCGAAGCGAAGACCGAATCCTTGGGCAAACGAAGGCGGGAAGTCATCGATGGTGGGCGGTTTCATATAGTTGGCGCCACAATGTACCGGCACATCGTTCCGTTTTCGCCAATTGGGAAATCCTTCCGGAATCGGAATGGTTTGCTCCACCACACCGATATGCCCGTCACTCCAGATATCCCAGACATAGAGACGCCCGTCGCCGTTCAGATAAACAGTA
>NZ_JBFJYW010000360.1:0-3455 GCF_041622395.1 Pontiella sp.
ATCGAGATCGGGTTCGTTGAATCCCATCAGCGTGGTTTGGTTGGCCCGGCCATACCAGGTTGGCTGATACTTGAGGATGCCCGGCGTCGTGGCCCCGATGCCGCCCCACTGCATCGGCATATACTGGCCGGTTTCCAAATCGTTTTCATCGGCGTAGGTCCAGCGGTAGGCCCAGCTGGGCTTGAACATGGAGCTGAAATGGAAATGGGAAGCCTGGCCCTGCTTGGGGAAGTGGGTTTGGTAGTTGATCTTCCACTGCTGCGCCGTTGCCAGGCCGGGCGCCTGCTGCACCACGTTGGTTCCGTCCAGCCCGAGCACCATTCCGCTCCAGGCGTTCACGAGGTAGAAATGCACGCCGTCGCCCGTGTCTTCGAGCCGCCAGCGCTGGTGCGGCATGCTCGTCCAGGAGCCCTCGACCACCGCGGCGCCCTCGTTGGTGGACGCGAGCGAAACCTCGAAACAGCGTTCGCTGTCCTGGCTGCGCAGGCGGAAGGTGTCGGTGCCGAGGTTCAGCAAGACCTGGAACCAGGGCTGTTGGTTGGTGACAACGCAGGCTCCCGCCGTCGACGTCTGCAGATAGCCGCCCGTATCGCGGTTTTCGAGGGTGTAGTAGGAATCCTCGTAATCGAGGAAGCTTTCCGAAGGCGGGGCCTGGTTTTTCACGTCGGTCCAGAGCGGATAGCCGTCGCCTTTGTCGTACGGCATCACCGCGAATTCGCGAATAAACGCCTGGCTGGAATCGAGCGAACGAATGCGGATTTTGGTGGTGACGGCCGACGTGTTAAACAGGACCTCCCGGTTTAAATCGGTGTTACCCGAAACCGAACCGCCGTCGAAGAGCACCCAGCTTCCGCCGTCATCGTAGGCCACCTCGAAATTCTGGATCTGCGTGCCCGGCTGATTCTTGTAGCCGGAATAGAGATGGATGCCGCCAATGGCCTCGTTCTGCGCCAGATGGATTTCCAGGTCGTGCGGCCCGGCCGTGTTGGCGCTGGCCCAGCCGGAAGAATCGTCGGCATAGCCGTCGAACGCCAGCTTGGGATAGTTGCTTCCGCTCACCGAGGAATAAGCGTATTGGCGCATCTTGGCCACGTTCAGATCCATGTCGCTGCCGAAGGGAACCGCCGAGCCGTCGGCCGTCGGCGGGTAGAGCGCCAGCTCTTTGATCCGGGGATTGCTGTCGGTCGTATACAGACGGAACTTCCGGGCGGTGACGGGCGAAGCGAACTCGACCTTGCGCACCGGCAGGGCGTTGCCGGAAACCGTCGTGCCGGGAATGTCGATCCAGTTGCCGCCGTCTTGGTATTGCAGCACGAAATCGGAAACGATGTATCCCCACGGCGTACCGCTGTAGAGGTGGGCGCTGCCGACGGTCATCGGCGTGGCCAGCTCGACCGCGAGCCAGTGCGGCGCGGCGGAACTGGTGCCCCAGCGGCTATCCTGCGCCGCAAAACCGTCGGTGGCGTACTTGGCCGGCGTATCGGAATCGGAGGAATCCGCCGTCGTGGTTTGATACTTCGCCAAGTTGAACGATTCGACGCCAGAAACAACGGATACGTTGTCCACCCAGTTGATGGAGTCGCCGTCGGATTTCGAATAGAGATTGAGCCGCAACGCCTGATTCGGCGTGGCGCCGGCGGCGATCAGATCGGCACCGGAAAAACAGACGCGGAAGGTCTGATGGGATTGCCAGCTATCATACGACGTTCCCTCTCCGCCGTGCGTGCCATCGAGCTTGACCAAACTTGCCCGATATTCCGTGCCGGTCGCGCTTCGCAACGACACCCAAATGCCATTGCCGGCATCGGCGGTTTCCCAAGGCACTTCGCAGGCGTTGAGGGAAACCGTAAACGTATCGGCAAATCCCCACGTCGTGCTGAAATTCTGATGGATCGACGTGTTGGGCGACAACCGAATAACCGTATTCGGGACGCCAGGGATATCGGAGTCCGACGAATCATACCGCAACTCCCCGCCGTACGGTCCCGTCCATCCGGCAAACGAGGCGTCCGTGCCGTTCAGTCCGCCTGCGGCGTACCCCTCCGTCTCGAAATCGCCATTGATGAGAAGATTGGCGTTCGCCGAGCACAACATGCCCGCCAGCGCCAGCGCTACGATTGCTGATTTTTCCATTCTTTAACTTCCTCGTCTTAACGTCTTTGTCCGTCGCCGCTTGATCCGTTTTCTTGCGTTTGTTCGCAACGCGGCATCCGCCAACACGCCGGCGCCCACCCAATCGGCCTCGCCGGCCGGACCAGAGAGACAAACGAAGAGGAAGAAAACGGAATCAACCGGACCGGCGAGCAGTCCACCGGATCTGCCAGACCACCGGCGAAACCCATGAAACGATCTTCACCCTTCAATAACTCCGCGTATCGGCAAACCGTGACGTTCGAAGGAATGGTTTTCGTTTTTTTCCCGGAGCCCTCACAGGGGCTTCCGGCCGCGCCTATTCGATTTCGATCCGCAGATGCTTTTCATCCGCATCGATTGGCACGCTGGCCTCGACGGTCTCGACGCCATCCACCGTGCCGATGACCGATTCGGTCAGCCCGGCGGTTCCCCAGTCGGGTTCCGACAGCGAAGGCGACCACGCGGCCCGCACAGCGATGCCGGAAACGATGCGCCGGGTGTAGGTCATGACAAAGTTCGCGGTGCCCGCGTCCAGCGCCTTGACGGGCGAATCGGCCACCAGCGGATCGGTGGCAAGTATCCACTCGACCGTATTGAGGTTCGAGTCGCCGTCCGGGTTGCCGGTTTCGGATTGATCCGTTCCCGCCGGGGCGTTGGAGAACGCGACGGCCGCCCATTGATTATAGGGGGATTCCGATTCCATCAATCGGATATTGTCGATCGCGGTGTCGGCGGCGTGCCACTGCTGTTGTTTCGAGCGGAAACGGATCGTGACCGCGCCGTTTCCGGCGAAGGCCGACAGATCAACCGCAGCGGTCGACCATGGGTCCGCGCCGCTCGCGTGCGCCTCCCCGACCTGTTGCCAGACATTGGACGACCAGGTTGCTCCGTCGTAGACGTCGATCGACAAATAATCGATGTAGTCGCCGTACATGTGATAGTCGAACAGCAGTTCGGCGCCGGCCACCGCACTGAAGTCGAACAGGCACTCGAGCGAAGCCGTTTTGTATTGCACGCCCGAATCATGGTTTTCCACATAGAGATACCAGCTTCCATCGGACGCACCGTCGGGCCCGGTGTTCCCCGTATCGGTTCCGCCGCTGTTGCGCGTCCAATCCAGATCGTCGCCGGTCGACTGCTTCCAGACGCCGAAGCCGCTCTCGAAGCTTTCGGCATAGGGCAGCGTTTGAGGCACCTCTTCCAGCCGGATATTATCGATGGCCGGGTCGGCCGAGCTCCACTCGGTTCGCTTCGTCCGGAAGCGGATTTTCGCCTTGGCGCTGCCCGTGTAGGGCGAAAGATCGACGGCCGCGCTCGACCAC
>NZ_JBFJYW010000361.1:0-3453 GCF_041622395.1 Pontiella sp.
GCCTTCGTGACCCTGCATAAGCAGGGGCAGCTGTGCGGGTGCATCGGCGAAATCTTTCCGCGCCGCGCCCTCCATGCGGCGATCGCCGAGCAGGCCTTGAATGCGGCCTTTCACGATCCGCGTTTCCCGAAGCTGCGCGAGGACGAGCTGAACGAGGTCGACATCGAAATCTCCGCTCTCACCGCGCCGCATTCGGTGCCGTCGTATGAAGACATTGAAATCGGCAAACATGGCATCGTGCTGTCCAAGGGAATGTGCTCCGCCGTATTCCTGCCGCAAGTCGCGCCCGAGCAAGGTTGGGGGCTGTCAACCACGCTGTCCCACCTCGCCATGAAAGCCGGCCTCGGCCCCGACGACTGGAAAAGCGGGTGCCAATTCCAGGTTTTCGAGGCCATCGTGTTCGGTGAAAAGACCGGATAGGACCTCCTGGTTCGATCCTTTTGCGGCATGCGGGTTGAAATCTCGGGGGCAACCCCGCATAATCCAAGTTTGTTTACCTTGGAGTTGCCATGCTTATCTACAAACTGATCCGTCGCCAAATCATCTTGCCGTTCACCCGTCCGCGCCGCATCGCGACTGCGGTCGCGGCGCTCTTTTTAGGGGGCACCGCCTTGGGGCAGATGCCGCACGAGGTGCTGCTGCTGGTGAACAAGCGGTCGCAGGATTCGCTGAAGGTGGCCAACACCTATCTGGCTTTGCGGGAGATTCCGCGGCGCAACGTGGTCTATCTCGATATCCCGGAAAGTGCCTATGGCGGTGACGCCACCGTCACGCCGAAGCAGTTCGCCGATTTGATCTGGGAGCCCGCCAATGCCGTGGCGGCGCAGCGGGGGATCGATGGGCAGATTCTGGCGTGGGTCTATTCCGTCGATTTCCCGATCCGCGTCAAGACCGACGCCTCCGACCGCAGGCAGATGTCGGTCGGCGGCCTGACGTTCATGCGCAACCAGATTCCCGGACTGGATCTGGTGGAAGAAGGGAAATACCTTTCCAAGCTGTTTGCCGGGCCCAACGCGCGCATCACGCTCAACCTGAATGCCATGTCGCTGGGGATGCAGAAAAAGGGGCTCGGCGAGGATGCGACGGTTCCGCCGGAGGCGGCTTGGCTGCAGCGCGGGCTGGGCGAGCGCATGCCGCTGCCGAGCATGATGCTCGGCTACACCGGCGAAAAGGGCAACGACGTCCAGACCGTGATCGATTGCCTGGCCCGCGGCAAGCAGTCCGACTTCCGCGGCAACCGCGGCGGGATCCATTTCGTGATGTCCGACGACGTCCGCTCCAAATGCCGCGAATATCAATTCTACCCGGCCGTGAACGAGCTCAAGGCCAAGGGCGTCGCCGCCAACGTGGCCACCAACTTCCCGGCGGGCGCCGAAAACGTGATGGGCATTCTGATGGGCGCCGAGACGGTCGATCCCTCGCAAATCAAATCGTTCTGGCCCGGGGCCATGGCCGAGCACCTCACCAGCTGGAGCGCGGAGTTCCAGAAACGGCAGAGCAAGCTGACCGACTGGATCGCAGCCGGGGCCACGGGGTCGGCGGGCGCGGTGGTGGAACCCTACTCGAATCCCAACAAGTTTCCGTCGGCGCGTTTCTTTGTGCACTATGCGTCCGGGTGCTCCATGCTCGAGAGTTTCTACCAATCCATCGCCTGCCCGCTGCAGGGCCTGCTGCTGGGCGATCCGCTGGCCAAGCCCTACGCCGTGCCGCTGTCGGTGAATGTGCTGGGGGCCGATAGCATGAAAAACGATTTCACCTATATGGCCACCGCGGCTTGCCGCGTCCCGAACGTGCAGTTCCTCTACTCCTTCCTGCTCGATGGCAAAGAGATCCGCGAAGTTTCCGAGGACAATTCGGTCCATTTGCGGCTCCTGAAGCTGTCGGATGGCTACCACGAACTTCGGGCCGTGGCGCGCATCAAGCATCTGGTCGAATTCAGTGCCTCGTACGACAAGGCAATCATGGTCAACCGCATGGGGCGGTCGGTCACGATCCTGCCGCAGATTAGCCGGCTCGCGAAGCATGAGCATGGAATCAAGGTGCAGGTCGGCGGTCCGCAGATGCCGAAAAAGGTGCGGCTGGTTTCCGGCGAGCTGGTGCTGGATGAACGGATCTACGATCCCGAAGCCGAACTGGTGCTGGACGAACGGATGATCGGGGAAGGCCCGAACCGGGTCCGCGCGGTGGCCGTCTATGAAGACGGCATGGAAGTTTCCAGTCCGCCCGCCAGTCTAGGCATCTCGTTTGCCGCGGAGTAGGCGGCTAATCGCTCGGCAGCGTCAAGGTAAACGAAACCATCACCTCGTCGCAAGGATCCAGCACCAGATCGCCGCCGTGGGCGCGGGCGATCTCGCGGGCGAGGCTCAGCCCCAGTCCGGAGCCGGCCGTGGTGCGGGCTTTGTCGACCCGGTGGAAGCGGTCGAACAGCAGCGGCCGGTCCGCCTCGGGAATCGGCGAAGCCGTGTTCGACAAGGTGAAGAGGGCTTTGCCGTCGTCTCGTTTCAGCGCGAACACCGCGCGTCCGTTCGCCGTGGCATACTTCGCCGCATTGGAAGTCAT
Source organism: Pontiella sp. (assembly GCF_041622395.1). NCBI lineage: Bacteria > Pseudomonadati > Kiritimatiellota > Kiritimatiellia > Kiritimatiellales > Pontiellaceae > Pontiella > Pontiella sp. The sequence goes on from NZ_JBFJYW010000361.1 coordinate 2,560, forward strand.
GTTGCGGATCGCCTGGTTGAGCAGGGCGGGATCGCCGTTGACGACGAGGCCCGGGGCAATCTCCTGCTCGATTTCCAGATTCGGCGCCATCAGTTCGAGGTCTTCTGCGGCGTTTGCCGCCAGTTCGCTCAAGTCGACGGGCTGGTGCTGGACATGGAGCCTCCCTTCGTCGGCATGCGCGAGCAGCAGGAGCTTTTGCACGACGGCCTTGAGATTGCGCAACTCCTCGAGCAGCATGCTGTAGCGTTGCTGCTCGTTGGAGCCGTCTTCCGACGATTGGATGGCGTTGTCGAGTTCGCCTTGGAGGATGGTGAGCGGGGTTTGCAGTTCATGGGCGGCGTCGGCGCTGAAGCGGACGGCCTGGTGGTAGCTTTTTTCAAGTCGGTCGAGCATGTTGTTCGAAACGGTAACGAGCCGTTCGAGTTCGATGTCGTTGCTGATCATCGGAATGCGTTTGTCGAGCCCCTTGGCCGTAATGCCCTCGACCGTGTCGGCGATGGCGGCGACGGGCTTCATGGCATGCCCGGCCAGGAACCAGCCCAGTAAGCCAAGCAGAATCAATCCCAGCGGAACCGCAATCATGAAGGCGGTGCGGAAGCGGTTGACCTCGGCGTTGAACGCATCCATGTCCATCGCGGCAACCAAGGTGATTTCGTCCGTGCAAAAGACGCCGGCGCGCCAGTTGATCGTCGGGGTTTCAACGGTCATGAAGCGCGACGAGGTGGGGGGGGGAACCTCCCGTCGGCGGAGGTCGTGGCGAGGCCCTCCGGGACCTCCACCTCCTCCGCCTCCTCTCCGTTGAGGGGGACCGCCCTGCGGCGACGGCAGGCTATGCAACTCCGCGCCGGCGATGTAGCCGTCGTTGTCGGTGTCGTGCACCCCGAAACGCTGCGC
>NZ_JBFJYW010000362.1:0-3453 GCF_041622395.1 Pontiella sp.
CATCGGCGGCGGCTGCATCATGACGCCGCTGCAAGGCCGGATCATCGACCTGCCGCCGATCGACCTCGGCTTCATGGAGCTCGCCAGCGTACGCGCCTCGTTCGTGCTGCCGCTGATCTGCTTCGTGGTCATCGCCCTCTACGGCTGGCGCACGTTCACCATCCACCACAAGGTCGACAACGCGTAAAAAACGCATTCCGTGTTCGTGGGATGGGCAACGGGTCGAGGTGCAGTCGTTTCGGCGCACCGGGCCCGTTGCCTTTTTTGGTGGGGTTGGATCCTCAGTTGTCGTGCCGGAAGAGGCCGGCCCGATGGGCTTTGTGGATGGCGGCGGGCGCATTCTGGACGTTGAGTTTTTGGTAGATGTGTTCGATGTGCGTGGCGACGGTGCGGTGGGAGATGCCGAGCTTGGCGGCGATTTCCTTTTTGAGCAACCCTTCGCTGGTGAGCGTCAGGATTTCGATCTCCCGTTGGCTGAGTTCGAATTCCGGCTCTTGCCTGGGCGGGCGTTTTTGCAGGGCCTGGGTGATGAATTTTGCGATGGCGGGATCGATGGTGGCCCCGCCGGCGATGACATCGCGGATCGCGGCCTTCATTTGGTTCAGGGTGGAGCTTTTGAGCAGATAGCCGTTTGCCCCGGATTGAATGGCGGCAAGGACGTCCGCTTCTCGCCCGGATTGGGTGAGGACGATGATTCGGGTGTCGGGGATGGATCTGAGGAAATGGGGGATTGCTTCAATGCCGGTCATGCCCGGCAGATGCAGGTCGAGCAAGACCAGATCGGGTTCCTGGCGGGTCGAAAGATCCTGTAGGCTGCGCAGGGCGCCTTCCGCGCTGGAAAATTGGCAGACCAGTTCCATGTCCTCTTCGCTTTTGAGCGTTCGGTCAACGACCTTGCGGTAGGCCGGGCTATCCTCTACCAGCATCAGTTTGATTTTTCGTTTCATGGGGGCTTCCTTTGGGGCCGGGGTTAAAGGTTCAGGGTCGAAGGTCCGGTTTCCGGTCGCGTTTGCCGAGCGTCGACCATCGGCTGGCGGCGGCGAAACGGTGGCGGAAACGGATGCGCAGCGTGATGCAGGTTCCGCCTTCGTGCGGGGTTTCGGCGGACATTTTGCCGCCGATCAGCCGCGCCCGTCGTTTCAGCGAGGCCGGCAGGACGCTCGGCAACCCCCGGCCGTTGTCGCGGATGCGCAGCACGATTCCCTTTTTGCCGCCGGTCAGTTGTGCTTCGACCTTGCTGGCGCCGGAATGCTTGACGATGTTGTTCAGGCATTCCTTATAGAACAGGGCCAGATCAATGCGTCTGCGGGGGGCAAGTTTGTCGAGCAACTCCGTGTTTTCGAACGAGATCTCGTGTTCGATGTCCGCCAGCAGCCGCGCCGTCGACCGTTTGATTTCCTGGACCAGATCGCCGTGCAGGCCGGTGGCTTCCAGCAGGTTGGTGCAGAGCCGGGCCGTGATTCCGGTCTCTTCCGTGAGGTTGCGGACTTCATCGACGACTTCGACCAGCTCGCCCCACTGCTCGCGCGCATCGGCGTGGTCGACGATGTTTTTTGCATAATCGCCCAGCAGGGCGATGGCGTTGAGGTTGGCGCCGAGTTCGTCGTGCAGGTTGGCGGCAATGCGTTCGCGGGTCCGGAAAACCGTGCGCTGCCGGACGACCTGTTCAATCAGCACGATGATAACGGTTCCGGCAACGAGCAGGGCGGCCAGCCAGTACATGCGCCGCAGATTGCTCTTTTGGCGTGCATAGCGCAGGCTCAGTTCTTCGGCCACGCCGGGGCGCTCGTTTTCCAGATCGTGGCGGCGGGCCAGCTGCTCCATCCAGTCGCGGATCGGCAGGATTTTTCCGAAATGGTTCCGCCCGTCGGTCAGCGAATGCTGCAGGTATTGTCCCGAACGGATTTTCTTTGGAAGTTGCACCTGTTTTTCCCGTGCGGCATTGAGACCGTCGGCAAGGATTTCGATTTCCGCCAAGCTGATGCAGAACGCCTCATTGCCGGCATCGCGGGGCCAGGCGCCCTTCGGGACGGCCAGGCGCACGTAGCGGCAGACGGTTTCCGCCACCCGCCATTCGAGAATGTTGCCCGCCTGATAGATCGAATCGCGGTGATAATCCAGCAGGGGCACCGCATCGGAAAAATCCGATCGGTTGGCGCCCGTGACTTTGAAGCTGTACGGCATGCCGAAGTCGGTGGGGTTGATCTGGGGGATATATTCGTTTACGTCGGCACCGTGGAGGCGGATGCCGTCGACCCGGAGGCTGCTTTCAAGATCAATGGTCAATGCGAACGGGATCGCGGTGCTGCTCGTGACGAGATAGGGATTGCTCTTTTCCTCACCGGCGGCATCCATCAGATATGGGGTCAACCCGTCGACCAGCGCTTCTTGGTAGATCGCGGCAGCACCCCAGCCACCAGCAGTGGATGAGACCTGGACCGGACGGTTGAGCGCAACATTCCGTCCATTGGAAAAGACCATGATTTCCGAGAGTTTGAATCGGGACTTTTCATCTCCTCTGGCATGTGGGGAAAGCCGGGTGGCGTTCACCCGTACCCACGAGGCGGTCGTCGACGGCAAATCGATCACCAGCGGAGCGACGCGCGGCAGGAAACGGTCTTCGGGACCCATGGAGGCGATCACCTCGCCTTCGGGGGCGTCTTGCGTCCCGGCAATGATTTCGAACGCTTCGGGGAAGCCGTCCGCCTGCGGCCCTTTCTCTGCATCGAACCAGAGGACGGGCACCAGGGTGATCTGGTCGATTTGGGTGTTTTCAGGGAGGTCGATTTGTGCCCACTCGGGGGTTCGGGGCGTCATGGTGGGATTGGAGATCCAGCCAATGTTCCCGACCCCGCTGCGCAGCGTGAGCCGGGCGAGCCCCGCGAGCTCGGCATCGATCGCGGCCAGCCGTTGCTCGAGCTGGTTCAGCGACAGGTCGGTTGCCGCCGGGGTTGCGGCCGGTCCAGCGAAGGCAGGCAGTGCGAACAGCGTTGCGGCGGCGAGTGGTTTTATGAAACGGAGCATAGGTGTTTTTTTAGCATAGCTTGCGGTGCAGGCAAACAGGCAATTGCCTCCGTTGGATATTTTGCCGGCCAGGCGATCCCATCGGACAAACGACCGATAGTCAGCATTTCAAGATCGGGCATTCTGATGGTCAACTTGGGAAAGGGTGGTTCTTTCCCGCCGGTAGCGGAGGGAGCGTCCAGGGGGCGCTTTCGTTGTAAGGAAAAAAAGCAAAAAGGAGCGAAGGATGAAGAGGACTACGGGAGCAATGGGCATGGTGCTGGTGATGGCCGTCGGGGCGCAGGCTGCGGTGACGATCGATTTTACGACCGCAACGACCGCGGGGCCGTTTCCAGGAAACGATCAGGCGACATACACATACGACGATTACGATCTGTTCGGCGACGGCTCGCTGACGGTGGACATCACGGTGGCGGATACGGGCGGTGC
>NZ_JBFJYW010000363.1:0-3406 GCF_041622395.1 Pontiella sp.
ACCAGGTCGTGTTCCGCTTCCCGCAGGCCGCCTTCGCCCTCCATGTCTTCGTAGTGGACCTTCAGGTTGCCGTCCTCGAGCTCGTCGATGCGGGCGACCTTGCCCTTGGTGTACTGGACGCCCATGCCCTTCGACTGCTCGTAGAACTCGTCGTAGCCCTTGCCGAAGGCGCGCAGGTCGATGTAGTAGATCGTCACGTCGGCCAGCGGCAGCGCGCCCATCACGAGCTGGGCGTGCTTCGCGGAATACATGCAGCCGATTCGGCAGCAGAGCGGGTTGCAGACGGTGTGGTCGCGCGAGCCGTTGCAGAGCACGATGGCAATGTTTTCCGGCTCCTTGCCGTCGGACGGGCGCAACACGCCGTTGTACGGCCGGGTCGGCGCCAGCAGGCGGTCCATCTGCGGGCCGGAAATGACGTTCGGATAGGTTCCGTAGCCCATCAGCTCCTTGCCCGCCGGATCGAGAATTTCGTAGCCGGTCGAAACGATGACCGAGCCGACGGTCATCTCGAGGTGGTCGGTGCGCATGTTGAAGTCGATGCAGTCGCCGGGGCAGACGTTCACGCACTCCTGGCACTGCGAGCATTCGCCGCACCCGAGGCAGCGGTTGGCGGAGTCGCGCGCTTCGCTTTCGGTCATGGTTTCTTCATAGGGCTCGAAACTCTGGATGCGCTTGATGGGATCGTGCTCGCGGATCGCCGTCGGCGGTATGCAGGAGCAACTGCCGGAACATCCAACGATCGCCTCCTTGTCGGCCATCGGGAGGTCCGACTCGAACGGGACGTCGAGGTCCTCGCCCTTGAGCATCCGATCGATGTAGAACGCCGCTTTGCGGCCTTGGCCCATGGCTTCGACGATGATCGACGGCCCGAGCACGGCGTCGCCGCCGGCGAAGACCATCGGGTCGGAGGTCTGGAGCGTTTTCTTGTCGGTCAAAATCGTCTTGTTGCCGTTCAAATGCAGTTCGCTTTCGAAGGGGAGGGTGCTCGGCGAGAGGCCGACCGCCATCACCACCACGTCGGCGTCGATCGACTGTTCGGTCCCTTCGGCGGTGGAGAATCCGGTCATGCGGCCTTTTTCGTCGAAGTTGATCGCGTCGACCTTCAGGACCTCGAGTTTGCTCTTGCCCGCATCGTCGTTGTAGATGCGCTTGGTGGAGACGCCCGTGTGGAGCTTGACGCCTTCCTCGATGGCTTCGCGGACTTCGAATTCGTGCGCCGGCATTTTATCCTGCTCTTCGAGGCAGACGATCGAAACGCTTTTGGTGCCCATGCGGACGGCGGCGCGGGCGACGTCGAGCGCAACGTTGCCGCCGCCGAGGACGACGAAGTCCTTGCCTTCGATATCCGGCAGTTGTTCGCCGACGTTGGTTTCTTTCAGGAAGTCCATGCAGTCGGTCACGTCGGTCAGGTCGTTTCCGGTAATCGGGATGATGCGCGGGTTCTGGTTGCCGACGCCGACAAAGACCGCGTCGTAGCCTTGCTGCTTGAGCGCCGCGATGCTTTCGACCTTGGCGTTGGTTTTGATCTCCACGCCGAGGGCGGTGATGTTCTTGATGTCGCGGTCGAGCAGCGCGTTGGGCATGCGGTAGGCGGGCATGCCGTGGCGCAGCATGCCGCCGGCGTGCGGCTCGGCTTCGAAGACGGTGACCTGATGGCCCTGCTTGGCCAGATGGAACGCGGCGGTGAGCCCGCCGGGGCCGGAACCGATGATGGCGACCTTGGAGTCGAGCTGGGTTTCGACGGGGCCGTAGTCGGGTTCCGGGTGGCGGTCGTAGTACCAATCGACCATGAAGCGCTTGATGGCGCGGATGTTGACGGAGCCTTCCATTTCGTCGCGGGTGCATTCGCCCTCGCACGGCGCATAGCAGGCGCGGCTGAGGCTGCCGACCAACGGGGCATCGGCCAGGTGGAGTTTGAAGCCTTCCTCGTATTTTCCGGCGCGCACCAGCGAAACGAATCCGCTGGGCTTCACGCCGGCGGGGCAGGTGTGCATGCAGGGGGCCTGTCCGCCGCGGCTGATGACGGCTTTCTTCGGCACGGCCTGCGGAAAGGGGATGTGCGCGGCGCGGCGCGCGATCATGTTGTAGTTGTATTCGTCGGGAATCGGCACGGTGCAGACGCTTTCGCACTGGCCGCAACCCGTGCAGGTGGTTTGGTCGACATAGGTCGGCTTCTTGTGCATCCGGACGTGGAACGAGCCGTCGGCGTTCTTGGTGACGGCGTCGACCTCGCTGTAGGTCATCAACGTGATGTTGGGGTGGTGTGCGCTCGACGCCATTTTCGGGGTGGAGATGCAACTTGCGCAGTCGAGCGTCGGGAAGACCTTGGAGAGCAGGATCGTGCGCCCCCCGATGCTCGGGTTCTTTTCGACGAGCAGCACCTTGAAGCCCATGTCGCCCAGCGAAAGCGAGGCCTCCATGCCGGCGGTACCGGCGCCGACGACCATGACGTCGTAGTCCATGTTTTTCTGATTACTCATTTTCGGCCAACTTTTTGAGTTCGTTTTGGAAATTGTTCATGTGCGCCACGAAGTTGTCGGCGCAAACGGAGCAGAGACCCGACATCTTGAGCCGCTTGGGGCTGATGCCGTTTTCTTTCATCAGGTCCTGCGCTTTCTTGATGACGGCGCTGGTGCGCGGGGTGCAGTCGGCCAGAAAGGAGCAGTCGCCGCCGCAGCCCGCCACGAAGACGCCGTCGAATCCCTGCTCGATGGCGTGGACGATCCACGAGGGCTTGACGCCGCTGGAGCAGGGCAGGGGAATCACTTGTACCGCGGTCGAGTAGTGCATGTGCGCACTGCCGGCCAGGTCGATGCCCGGATCGGATATGCTGTTGGTCGAAAAGACCAGGATCTTGGGTTGGGGTTCGTTGCTCTTCATCGTCGCTGCGCTCCGCGGTGCCGGTTAGGGGTGCTCGGTGATTGTGGCTGGTGGTCGTCCTCGTCCATCGAGCTCGTCCAACGAGCTCGTCCTCGATCATTTTCCGAGTACGAGAATGAGGGGCGAGAACGAGGACGATATGGACGATTCGTTAGACCATTTTCTTCATGTAGACGCGCCAGAAGCCGTCGTCTTCGTAGTCGCCGACATACTCGTGCTTCATCTTCTTGCTCCAGCGCTGCACGTCGATGATGGTCCCTTCGTCGGACGACAGGATGCACATCACGCCGCCGGTCGGGCAGTTTGCGATGGCGCGTTTGGCTTCGAGCAACGGGCCGGGGCAGGCCGTTCCTCGGGCGTCTACTTCTACGGCTACGTCTAGTGCTTTCAGGTCTTCACTCATGGTTTTCTCCTAGGTTGGATTCAGGGTTAAAAGTTCGATGTTACGGTGCTACATAAAGAAGCATTGCTTGGCTTCCTGGAACATGCCGACAAAGGCGCCGACGCCGACGAAGTCCATGTGCGG
>NZ_JBFJYW010000364.1:0-3391 GCF_041622395.1 Pontiella sp.
GCCGCCGCCACCGTCTTTTCCAAGTGATCGATGTAGTGGGCAGCGGGAATGGAAGAAACGACATTTGGCTGTGAGAGGGCAAAATGAACCGCGAGCTTTAAGTTATCCTGGTCCTCAAGCACCCGGTACCAGTAATCCCGTTCCTCCCGCGGGATGGAATCGTCCCATGCGCCCGCTGAAGTGGACTTAATCGTCAGCACGGATACTTTCTGGCTATGGGCCTTTTCCAGGACTGCCTGCCCGAATGCGAAGCTGAAATGCTCGACGAAATTGATCGGGAACATGACCGTATCGAACTGGTAGTTATTCATGGCAGCCATGGCAGCAAGGCTGGTGTGTGCTGAAAAACCGATACGCCGGATCTTTCCTTCCTTCTTCGCCTTTTCGATCACATCCATACAACCGCCGGGGCCGAACGCCTGCTCGACCTCGCCCGGAGTATGCAGTACATGCATCTGGTAAAGATCGAAATGATCCGTTTGGAGGCGCTTGAGGGAGCGTTCCAGTTCCATGCGGGCGCCCTTGGAATCGCGCATCTTGGTTTTGCAGGAAAGGAAGATCTTGTCCCGGTCGATCGATCTCATCCCTTTCCCCATTTTGATCTCGCACTCGCCGTCTTTGCCGTAAGCGGGTGCAACATCAAAGTAATTGATTCCCATGTCGCGTGCCTTGACCATGGCATCGTTGCATTCCTTCTGCTCATAGTGTCGCATCACCATTCCCGGGAATCCGATAATCGACAGGGCCTCACCCGTTCGCACAAGCTTTCTTCTTGGCAGCTCCCCTGGTGCAACCTTGACCTGCTCCGGCAATGATGCCGTATTAGCGGACAATGCGGATGCCGTGAGGGCAACACTTCCGGCCAGCTTCCCGGCGTTCTTTAAAAATTTTCTTCTTTCCATGATCGGTTCCTTGTTTCGGTTGGATTCCCATCATTTCACCGGGACGATGCTCGTTCAAGAAACTTTGCGAACTATCTACTGCATTTGCTCAGCTTGGTAGAGCTGTGTTTCCCAAGAAGAAAATGCTACCGCGAGCTTCCTTGCTCAATGAGCGGCGTGATCTTGATCTCCTTGAAGTGCCAGATGCTCTCCGGGTCATGGGCCTGTAAAGCGATGGCCCCGCCTTCGGGCTTGAGGAGACGCCCTTTGCGGTTGGGTTTGCGAACGGGATTTTCCGGTTCAAGGTAGTCAATGACTTTGTTGCCGTTGAGCCAGACTCTGATTTGTTTGCCTTCGACCCTAATGCGTGTCTCAAACCACTGGGTATCGTCGAGAGGTCGCTCGGTCAGATCAACGACATCGTAGAGGCTGCCCGTTTTTTTCGTGACCGTTGGGCTTGTATTAAGATTAACCTCATAGCCATTGGCGAGGTGACCCTTTTCGTCCCGAAGCTCGTAATCCGTGTGAATAAAAATGCCCGAGTTGGAATCCGGCTCGCCTCTGGCCACAACGACTAATTCGAAATTCTTAAATGCCACCGGGCTGTCCCCCTCACCTACATAAAACAAATGGGATCTCAAGTCCACGCTGTGAGCAACGAGCAAACCGTCCTTGACGGTGAAGGATCCTTCCGCCCGATTCACCCGCCAACCGGACAGATCTTTGCCGTTGAACAATTGGATCCATTCAGAATCGCCAGGTTTTGTGGCCCAAGCGCTCAGGAATAGGCCGATTATCCCAAGGAAACAGATGAGTCTCACCATTTTTGGTAGTTAGACAGCTGTACAAAAAAAATCAAAGGTTTCATCATTGCTCTTGGTGGGGGTATTCCGCCAACCTTTTGACCTTGCTAAAGGTCGATTTCAATGCCGATCCTTCTTCGAGACCCGAATCATTAATAATAAGCTCATGAAAACCCATATATCCCGCCGCAGTTTTCTCAAGACCGGCAGCGCCGCCGGTGCCTCGCTCGCCTTCCCGACGATCATCCCAGCCACCGTGTTTGGCAAAGCCGGACGGCCCGCGCCGTCGGAGAGAATCACCATGGCCTGTATCGGTTTCGGCACCATTGCCCACGCCACCGGCATTTCGTTTCTCGGCGACAAGCGCGTGCAGATGGTCGCGGTGTGCGACGTAAACAAGCGCTCGAAACACTACGGCTACAAGGGCGAACTCGAGGGCGGCCGCGACTACGGCGTCGAAAAGGTGAACGAGACATACGGCAACAAGGATTGCAAGGGCTACGCGGACTTCCGCGAAGTACTGGCGCGCGAGGACATCGACTCGCTCAACGTTTCCACACCCGACCACTGGCACAGCATTATGGCCATCGAGGGAGCCAAAGCCGGCAAGCACATCTATGGCCAGAAACCGCTCTCACTGACCGTTGCCGAGGGCCGCGCGATGTCCGATGCCGTCAACAAGGCCGGCATCACCTGGCAGACCGGCAGCCAGCAGCGCTCGTCCGAGCACTTCCGGCGCGGCTGCGAACTGGTGCGCAACGGCTACATCGGCAAGGTAAAAACCGTGCGAGTCCTGCTTCCCGGCGGTCACAAGAACTGGTCCGGTCTGGCCGACCAGAAGGATCCCGCGCCAGTTCCTCCCGGCTTCGACTGGGACATGTGGCAGGGCTCCGCACCCGAGCGCGAGTTCCACCCCGCGCTGCACCCGCTCTGCTGGCGCCACAACTACGACTACTCCGGTGGCATGGTTAGCGACTTCGGCGCGCACCACTTCGACATCGCCCAGTGGGGACTCGGTACCGACGACACCGGCCCGCTGCGCTTCTTCAACGGCAAAGCGACGCTGCCGCCCGCCGACGCGCTGTACAACACGGCGACAGACTTCCACTTCGAGGCGGAATACGCCAACGGCACTCACATGATCGTCGACTCCGGCAACTCGGACGATATCGGCACAGGCGGCGTGCGCTTCGAAGGCGAAGACGGCAAATGGATCGAGGTCGGCCGCGGCGAATTCAAGGCGAGCAGCGACGAACTGCGCCGCACCCGCCTCGGCCCAAACGACACGCCGCTTTACAAGAGCACGCAGCACGAGCGCAACTTCATCGACTGCATCTACTCCGGCGAAGCGACGATCACGCCGATCGAGACCTCCCACCGCGCGATCTCCATCTCCCAAGTCGGCAACATCCTGCTGCGGCTCGGAAAAAAAGAGCTCAAATGGGATCCAAAAACCGAACATTTCCCGGCGGCCGAGAAGGAAGCCAACGCCATGCTCACACGCGTGATGCGCGCGCCGTGGTCGATCTTTTAACACGGGACAGCCAGCACTCCCGTCTGGTTAAATTCCGGTCTTGATCAAAAAGTGGGGACATGCGGATCGGAATGACCCAACATGTCCCCTAGAATGTTTTATATAGGATTACCAGATTACGAGATAATCGGGGTAAATGACAAGCGAAGTCGGACCCAAATAAGGGTAGCGAC
>NZ_JBFJYW010000365.1:0-3377 GCF_041622395.1 Pontiella sp.
CCAACGCATTCATCACGCGCGCGAACGACCCTTGGCCGCCCTTATCGACGCGGTAGCGGTTGTGGATGTGCTCCGGGCCATCGACACTCAGGCCGACCAGGAATTTTTCACGGGCCAGGAACCGGCACCATTCGTCGTCGAGCAAGGTGCCGTTGGTCTGGAACGAATTATGGACCGGGCGCCCCCCGGCGGCCTGCCGCTGGAGCGCGACCACCTTGCGGAAAAAGTCCAACCCCATCAGGGTCGGTTCGCCGCCCTGCCACGCGAAACCGATCTCCGGCGTGTTTTGGCTCTGGATATATTTGCGGACATAGGTTTCCAGCACCTCGTCGCGCATCCGGAACTGCTCCTCCTGCGGAAAGAGCTTTTCCTTTTCGAGGTAGAAGCAATACGTGCAACCCAGGTTGCACTGCGGCCCGATCGGCTTCGCCATCACGTGAAACGTGCGGGGGCCGGGCGTGCGGGATTGGGAGGAACTGCTCATAAATATTTTCTGAAAGCGGTGCACCGATCGAGGCGACCGAATCACGCTTCACGCCTCACGGCTCACGCCTCACGACTCACGCCTCACGCTTCACGCATTCCGATAGCTTTGGCGCAGCACGAAATCCATGAGCACGAGCGCGGTCATGGTTTCGACGATCGGGACGGCGCGAGGGACAACGCAGGGATCGTGGCGCCCCTTGGCTTCGAGCGTGGTGGCCTCGCCCTCGAAGGTGGAGGTCTCCTGCGCCAGCCCGATGGTGGCCGGGGGCTTGAAGGCGATGCGGAAGACGATCGGTTCGCCGTTGGAAATGCCGCCCTGCACGCCACCGCTATGGTTGGTGGAGGTGCCGAGGCGTCCGCCGGCCTTCAGCTCGAACGGATCGTTGTGCTGCGAGCCGAACATCTTGGCCCCGTTGAAACCGGAACCGATCTCGAACCCCTTGGTGGCGGGAATCGACAACATGGCCTGCGCCAACTTGGCCTCCATGCGCTCGAAAACGGGCTCGCCGAGTCCCACCGGAATATTCTCGGCCACGCAGGTCAAAACGCCGCCGACGGAATCCTTGCGGTCGCGCACGGCCTTCACCAGTTCGATCATCCTGGCCGCGGCGGCTTCGTCGGGGCAACGGATGATGTTGGCGTCGATCTGCTCGCGGGTGAGGCCTTCGGTGCTCATGTCGCGCGCACCGATGTCGCCGACGGAACTGACCCAGGAAACGATCCGGGTGCCGAACTGCTCCTTCAGCCATTTTTCGGCAATGGCACCGGCGGCCACGCGGCCAATGGTTTCGCGTGCGCTGGAGCGTCCGCCGCCGCTGGAGGCGCGGTTGCCGTATTTCATCTGATAGGTAAAGTCGGCGTGCGACGGGCGCGGCACGTTGCTCATTTCGCCGTAGTCGCCGGGGCGCTGGTCGCGGTTGTTGACCATCAGGCCGATGGGCGTGCCGAGGGTTTTGCCGAACTCGGTGCCGGAAAGGATGGTGACCTGGTCGGCTTCGTCGCGCGGGGTGGTCATGTCGCTCTGGCCGGGGCGGCGGCGCGAGAGCTGGGGCTGGATATCGGCCTCGCTCAGCTCCAGGTTGGCGGGGCATCCGTCCACGATGGCGCCGACGGCTTTGCCGTGCGATTCGCCGAATGTCGATACCTTGTAAAGGGTTCCTATTGTACTGGACATGGTTTTTCCTTCGTTCCGGGCTTGCGCCCTATTGGGGTCAAAGCGCGTTTTTATAGCACCAAAACAAGGCGAGATGGACTAAAAAGCCAAGAAATTCTTCCCGCCGCGCCCGACAGAAGGCGCGCGCCGCAAACACGTTTAAGGTTGCATTGAAAAGGGCTTTATGGAGAATTCGACTCTCTACGCCAAAACATGGGAATGGGATTTATGGAAACAGAAAGACGCCAGCATCTACAAGACATCTACGCAACCGACCAATCCGCGCGCGACGACTTCACCCCTCAGGTTTCGTCGGAAATGATGGAGGAGCGCAAGCGCGAGGTGCGTAGGCATCAGCTCACCAGTTTCGTTCTCGGCGCCACCGTGCTGGTGCTCGGCGTTGCGCTCGTTTATGTGGTCATTCGCGAATACATGGACATCCTGCAGGCCCAGACCGCCCCGGAAACGATCCAGCAGGAATATATCCCGCGCTACTCCCTGCCGACCGAATCGCAATGGGTCATGGACTTTTCCCGCAACTACGGCGACCCGAAATGGGACGGCGAAGGCGAGCGCCCGTTCAATGCCACTTGGCTGAAAAAAGCCTCCTTCAACGTCATTCTGGCCGAGCAGGCGCTGGAAACCAGAAAATATGCCGAAGCGGCGGAATACTACCAAAACGCACTCGAAATCCTGCCGGAGCTCGAAGGCGTCAAGGTCCCCCTGGCGATGGCCTATTTCCAACTCGGCAAAAACATGGAAGCGCTCAAACTGATGGAAGACGCCGCCAATGCCGACCTGACCTTCGACGTGCTCAACAACCTCGGCGCCGCCTGCATCAAGGCCGAAGCCTATGCCAAGGGCGAGCAATACCTGAAGCGTTCGCTCGAGCTCAAGCCGGCCTATGCCGAAGCGCTCAAGAACATGGCGATCCTCTATAAGAAACAGAACAAAGAAGCCGAGGCCTGCTCCGCTTACGAGCAATATCTCGACCAGCGGCCGAACGACACCGACGCCCGCTACGACTTCGCCCTCTACCTGACCAAGATCGGGAACTGGGAACTCGCAGGCGAACAACTGCGCACCCTGACCGCGGAAGTTACCGATGTGGCCAACCTCTACTTCGTGCTGGCCCGCGTCGAAAACAAGCTCGGCAACGGCGAAGCCGCCGTCGCGGCCCTGCAACGGGGCGTCCAGCTCACCGACCCCAAACTGGCCATGGCCTGGATGTCGGAAGAAGAGTTCGACCTTCTGCGCAACGAGCAGGAATTCCAGTCGCTCATGAAATACGTCGAAAAAGGACGCTCGGCGAAATAGGCTCCTCGTCGGGTTTCAGCCCCCCGGCCGCGCCGGGATGCACCCTAAATCAAGAAACGAACCGCCCCGTCGCGAACAGGCGGGGCGTCTGTTCTCGCAGGGCGGAAACGGTTGAGCGCATGCCTCAGCATGGTGGCGGTATGCGCCAGAAAAAGGGCCGCCTGCGGTACGGACCCTGTGGGTGCGGTTGCCGCCGGCATCGCAGGACAATCTTCCCGCCGGCCGTACCCAAGCCTTCGCCGACAGGCCTTTGACCCAATCGCTGGTTTAAGCGCGTTTCCCTTTGCGTGGAGCAGGAGAGCCGCCGGCGGTACAACCCGCATTTCCGCCAGATCGGCGGCTCCGGGAGCCCGCTCGAAGCGGGCGGTAAGGCATTCGTACCGCAGGCCGCTGGCCTGCCCCGCCGAGCGGCTTTATGTTC
>NZ_JBFJYW010000366.1:0-3338 GCF_041622395.1 Pontiella sp.
GCGGATCGCCAATGAGAGAAGGAGTTTGTCCCGCTCCCCCGCCGGAATACCGTGTTGATCAATGACCGCAAAGGCACGAAGAGGCCAAGGGGCTCGTACTTGCCGCATTTCAGCCTAAGCCGGAAGAGCAGGAACCAAAAACAATCAATGACCGCAAAGGCACAAAGAGGCGAAGGGACTCGTACTTGCCGCATTTCAGCCTAAGCCGGCGCAGCTGGAACGAAATTTTACCACCCGCTATGCTAGAGGACACAGAGGGCTGTAAATGCTCTGTGGTAAAAAAATCCGTTGCAAGCAGGATGGAATTTGAAACGCGAGGTTCTAAATCAAGGGATGAAAACCGTTGATGAACACGGATGGATGCGGATCGCCAATGAGAGAAGGCGTTTGTCCCGCTCCCCCGCCGGAGGAAGCGCCTGTTCAGACATCCGTCTTAAGCGGTATTCATCCGTGGCTCATTTGCTTCTCTAGGATAAAGCCGCCTCGACGCGCCGTCAGTCCAGCTGCTGGACACCGCCGGGTTCCGGCACCACGTTCACGGAGGGGTCGGAATAGGAATCCAGCGCGGCCTCGAATTCGCGCGGGGAGAAGGGTTTGCGGAGGATCGGCATGCAGATCTCGACTTCGAGCAACTCGCCGATGGTTTTGCAGTCGTATTCACTCATGGCGATGACGGGAAGATCGAGCGTCATCGCCCGGATCCTTTCATGCAGCTCCCAGGCGGTTGAGCGCGGCATGATGACATCGCACAGAACGGCGGAGTAGGCGCGGTCGGACGAAAGCAACTTGAGCGCTTCGGCAACCGAATCGAGGCTGTCGACTTCGTATCCGACCCCGGCGAGCACCTGCCGCAGCGCCGCGCCGAGTTCCAGCCGCCCGACGACCGCCAAAACCCGCCCTTTGGGGGCCGTCTTGCACTCGACCGGAGGGATCTCCACGGCCTCGGGCCACCGGTCGATCAGCCGGTGCACGCACTTTTCGGAAAACCCGGTCAGGAGCCGCTGGTTGAGTTCGGCATCGAAACCGATGAGGCGGTAAAGCAGCTCCTTGACCTTTTCGGTATGGCGCCCGACCGCCAGCGCTTCCAGATGGCGGACCGCCGTGGAAAGCACTTCGTTGGCCAGCGGATTTTCAGCCTGCTTGAGCACATTGATCTTAGGCACGAAGGTGGGCTTGAGCTCTTCGCCATAGGCCACGAGCTCCTCGTACATCTTTTCGCCGGGGCGCAGGCCGGTAATGTTGATGGAGATATCCACCCCCTCGCGCAGGCCGGAGAGCCGGATCATGTTGCGGGCCAGATCCATGATCTTCACCGGCGTTCCCATATCGAGCACGAAAATATCGCGCGGTTCGGCAATGATGCCGCACTGCAACACCAGCGAAACCGCCTCGGGAATCGTCATGAAATAGCGGGTCATTTCGGGATGGGTGACCGATATCGGCCCGCCGGCATCGATCTGCTTCTGGAAGATCGGGATCACGCTGCCGTTGCTACCGAGCACATTGCCGAAGCGCACGGCGGCGAAAACGGTGCCGGGGTCGGCGGATTTCACCGCCGGCCGGTTCATCGACTGGATGAGCAGTTCGCACATGCGCTTGGTGGCGCCCATCACATTGGTGGGGCGCACGGCCTTGTCGGTGGAGATCATCACAAAGCGCTTGCAGGCGTGGCGGCGGGCGGCTTCGGCCAGATGGCGGGTTCCGCGCACATTGTTGAGCACCGCCTCGTCGGGGTGCGTCTGCATCAGCGGCACATGCTTGTAGGCGGCGGCATGGTAGACGAACCCGGGCCGGGTTTCGGCAAAGACGCGCTCGACGACTTCGGGGTGCTTGATGTCGCCGATGACCGGATAGATGTCGAGATCGGGGTAGCGCTCGCGCAGTTCGCGGTCGATCTCGAAGAGCGGCGATTCGGCGGCATCGAGCAGGACGATCCGTTGCGGGGCGAAAGACGAAATCTGGCGGCAGAGTTCGGAGCCGATCGACCCGCCGGCGCCCGAAACGAGAACGGTCTGGCCCGCCAACCCTTCGCGCACCGGTCGGACATCCACCTCCACGGGTTTGCGGCCGAGCAGGTCCTCGATCTTCAACCCGCGCATGCGCTCGACGCGAACCTCGCCGGTGGATGCATCCTTGAGCAACGACACCGTATTGAAGCGGACATGCAGGCCATCGCAGCTGGCCACGATTTCCTCGAAGAGGCCCTCCCGCGGCTCCGAAATGGCGAACAGCACCACATCGATGCCATGCTCCTTGATGAATTCGCGCACATCCTTGGTATCGCCCAGCACGGGCACGCCATGAATGCGCCCGCCGTGCTTCACGGGATTCTGATCGACGAACCCGACCACCTCCATATCCTGGCCGAAAAAGCGCCGGTCAACGATCCGCAGGATCGTCTCGCCGAGATTACCGGCGCCCACCACCAGCGCGCGTTCCGCCGCCGCGCCCGCGGGACGGGCCGTCTGGAAATGGATCCGCCACAGCCGCACGGAAGCCCGGACGCCCACCAGCAAGGAGAGGCACAGCATCCAATCGAGGATATAGATCGAACGCGGCATGAACACGTGATGCCCGCCCGTCGCCAGCCAGAGCGGAATAAAGACCAGCGACCCCACCGAGACGGCTTTGAACAGCAACAGCACATCGTGCAAGCTCGTGTACCGGTAAAGGCCGCGGTGCACCTTGAACCCCCACAGCGTGATCATGCGGACCACCACCATCAGCGGCAGCCCCATCCCCAGAGACGGCAACTGGGCCTCCGGAATCCGCCCAAAATCGAACCGCAGCACAAACGCGCCGACGAACGCCGCGATGCAACACAGGGTGGTAAGGAAAATCCCCGCCATCTTATGGTGCCGTCTCAACGTTGCTCTCGCTTGAAATCCCATCCCTTTGATCCCCTTGAAAAACATCCCGCGAAACCCATTTGGGGTTACGCCGGGCGCATTAAGCCGAAAACCCGCAAGCAAGTGCAAGGAATTCCCTTTTCAATATTTAGTATCTTTTACTAGAGCTTTCCCAACACCTTCGCCCGCTTGCTTTTCGCCCCATGCCCCTGCCGGCGGACACCCCACCCAACGGGAAGAATCCGGCGATCGAAGAGGCCGCAAAGCCGGAAACCGACGCAATCCCCGGATTAATTCTTCGCGTTATTTGGAATCATCGTGCGCAGTCAAGCGGGTGGCAGGGCGGCAGGGTGGCATCATCAGAGATAATATTTTGACCGCAAAGACACAAAGGACACCTGCATTTCCAATGAATGTCCATTCGCGTTCATTCACGGTTCCAACCTCGATTTGCCTGCAAATCAACTCAGGCCGGAACGGCCCCCTTTA
>NZ_JBFJYW010000367.1:0-3325 GCF_041622395.1 Pontiella sp.
AAATTGAACGGCAAGTCCTATGTCGGCCGCTTTGTCTGTGGCCAGGTGGTTCCCCGCATCCAGCCGCGCCTGGCTCCCGCATTCGAGGAAAAGGTGGAGGAATTCAAGCGCAAGCTGCTGGATCGCAAGGAAGCCGGCCTGCCGGACGACGACTAGGTCCTGCCGCAACGGCGGCGCTGATCTTTCCCCGCCCGTCTTCCCGATGGGCGACGATCCTGCGCGGTCCGCCGGCCTTTTGAAAAAACGAACTGTCTCCTGTATATGGGGGATGGGACCGTGGGTCTTTTTCGGGCACAATCTCTTCCTTTGTTGGATAGATTATAGCGAAGCGAGGTGGATATGAAGGCAAGGCGTTGGGTTGGATCGTTGATCGTGGTATGCGTAATGGGGGCCGGATTGGCAGTCGGCCGCACTGTCGATTCCAAGGAGGCGAAGGTCTTCGACGTGCGCTCGTACGGGGCCGTTGGGGACGGTGTTGCCATGGATACGAAGGCGTTGCAGTGTGCGGTCGATGCCTGCCATGCCGCCGGGGGTGGCGTGGTGTTGCTTGGGGCGGGGAGCTATCACATCGGTACGCTTTGGCTCAAAAGCAATGTCGAGTTGAGGTTGGTTGAGGGGGCCGAGGTGCTCGGAAGCCTTTCGCTGGCCGACTATTCCCGCGACAACCAGGGTGCCATCGAGGGCCCGGCCTTCGATGAATGCCTGCTCTATGCCGAGCATGCCGAAAATATCCGCATCACCGGAGAGGGGTCCGTCGACGGACGCGGCTACGAAAAGAATTTCCCGATCAAGCTCGAAGACGGTTCGTTGGGCGACCGTCCAATGCTGATCCGCTTCGTTGAATGCAGGAATATCCGTCTCGAGGGAGTCAGCTTCAAAAACGCGGCATCCTGGTGCACGCATCTGGTGTCGTGCGACGATGTCGTCATACGGGACCTCGCCATCGATAGCCATGTGAACCGGAACAACGATGGGCTCGACCTCGACGGCTGCAAGAATGTCCTGATCGAAAACTGCAACATTCGCTCCGGCGACGACTCCATCTGCCCGAAGAGTACGACCGCCAGAATCTGCGAAAACATCGTCGTTAAAAACTGCCGGGTGCAAAGCAATACGGCGGCCTTTAAGTGCGGCACCTCGTCGCGCGGCGGGTTCAAGAACATCTCCGTCTCCGACTGCGACTTTTCCGGCACCCGCATGGGGGCCATCAAGCTGTTGGCTGTGGATGGCGGCATCCTCGAAGACATCGCCATCGACAACATCGTGATGAACGAGGTCGAGGGGCCGATCTTTATCCGGCTGGCCAACCGCGGCCGAACCTACCACCAGCCGACGGAGCAGATTCAGGGTAAGGACGTCGAGCCGGAAGGAGCTCCGGTGGGATATGCCAAGAACATCCGCATCAGCAACATCAAGGCAACCGTCAGCGGCGACATCCCCAAGCGGCAGGGCATCATGATCTCCGGCATTCCCGGTCATTGCATCGAAGACGTGGTGCTGGAGAACATCGAGATCAGCTATTCCGGCGGCGGAACGGCAGAAGATGCCGCGCGCGAAGTGCCGGAAGACATCGCCCGCTATCCGGAGCAGTTTTTCTTCGGCGTGCTGCCGTCGTGGGGCGCCTTTGTGCGCCACGCAAAGAATGTTGAGTTTAAAAACGTCAAGATGACCACCCGAACCCCGGACGCGCGCGAAAAAATTGTGCTGGTCGATGTCGAAGGGTTCTCCGAGGTTGAAACGCTTCCGGCGCGTTGATTGCGAAGAAAAACCGCTCCTTCGTCCCGCAAACGCGGGATAGGCCGGCCATGTTGTTCAGCTATGCTGTTTTCCTGGGAGGAAAGACGATGAAAAATCTGAAGCGAACGAACCCAAGGCTTTTCGGATATGGAGGCCTTTGTGCCGCGGTGGTGCTGTGCGCTGTTGCGGCGTCGGGGGCGGGGTATCGGCACGGCATGACGATGATCAAACCCGCGGAGCAGTGGCGGGAGGCCCTCCCTTCCGGGAACGGGCAAATCGGTGCGCTGGTCTATGGTTCGATCAACCAAGAGCGGGTTTTATTCAACCACAACGAACTTTGGTACGGCGGGAAAATCGATGAAGTGCCCGATATGTCGGCCGAGCTTCCGGTGGTGCGCCAGCTGCTGTTGGAAGGAAGGTATCCGGAAGCCAACGACCACTATTCAAAGCAGCTGAAGGCGAAAGGTTTCAATGCGCGGAATGCAATCTATCATCCCGCGTTCGACCTGCTCGTGGAATCCGATTGCGAACGCATGTTTGAAGCGTATTCCCGGACGCTGGATTTTGAAACGGGTCAGGTGGAGGTGGCGTGGCGCGATGGCGACATCCGATACGCGCGCCGTCTGTTTGTCTCCATTCCCGATGATCTTTCGGTCATGTCGATCCGTGCCGACCGCAACGGTTCGGTTCGGGGCGCGGTCACGCTCGATATCCACGACCTCAAGGATGCCATCCTGCAAAACGGCGATCCCTTTGATCCGGGGTTCCGTTACCAAACGGTGGTGGATGGGGAGTTCGTCGAGTTCCGCGCCGATGGTTCCGATGGCGGCGAGTTCGGCGGCGTCATGCGCGTTGTTGCCAAAAACGGCACGTTGGAGGTGGATCGGAAATCGATCCGTTTTTCCGGCGCGGACGAGGTGGTTTTGGTGATCGGCTTCTTTGCGAACGAGGAGAGCGCGACGGCAGTGTCCCGTCTGAAAAAGAAACTGGTGGCGGCGGGCGACGACTATGAAGCGCTTTTTGAGCGCCACGCGGCGCTTCACCGCCAAAAATTCAACTCGATGGGCATCCGCTTGAACGTGTCCGGCAACCGGGATACGCCCAACGAAATCCTGCTGCTGGATGCCTACCAAAATCCGGCCTCTCCCGAGTTGGTTGAAAAATTGTTCGATTATGGCCGCTACCTCTTGATCTCCAGCAGCCGCGCGGGCGGGTATCCCGCCAACCTCCAGGGAATCTGGAACGGGGATTACCGCCCGCCGTGGAGCTCGCTCTACGGGATTAATGAAAATCTCCAGATGACCTATTGGCAGGCGCTGCCCGGCAACATGAAAGCGGCCATGATGGCCTTCTTCGACTATTTCGACGGGCATCTGGATGAGTTCCGCTACAACGCCAAGCAACTCTGGGGGTGCGACGGGATCTATATCCCGCCGTTCATGTCGCCCGATTCCGGCGTCATGCGCCACACCGCGCCCCACGTGGTCTACTGGACCGACGCGGCGGGTTGGCTTGCGTCCTTCTATTACGACTACTACCTCTTTACGGGCGATCGGGACTTCTTGAAAAACCGGGCGGTCCCCTTCAT
>NZ_JBFJYW010000368.1:0-3324 GCF_041622395.1 Pontiella sp.
CGAGGCCCTCGGCGGTCAGCGCAAGCCATTCGGATGAATTGCCATAGTCGCGGGCGAGGTAGCGGACGATGCGACGGAGGATTTCCTTGTTGTCCTCTTCGTTGATGTCGGAGCCGGGGCCGTTGTTCCACATCGGCTGGCGGTCGAAGATGGCAATCACGTTGCCGTTTCCGACGCGGCAGTGGGCCACGGCCGCCCAGACGGGCGAGGCAATCGATATGCCGCGCGGATCGATGGCGAGGGTTTTGCTTTCGTAGATTCTGTGGGCATCGTCGAGCGGGATCAGGGCCTCGGCACTGCCGGCCGGATCGATGGCCACCGGCGAGACGCCTTCGCCTTCAAAGACGGGGTGGTCCCAAATGATGGGGTTGGGTGCATTGGTGGAGGCGGTATACGAGCGGACCCCGCCGCCCTGATCCACCGACACCTGCATGCCGTAGCTGGAGAGAATGGCGTTCACGGCGTTTTGCCCGACGGGGTTGTTGATGCCGACGACATTGTATTTCCCGCCGGCGGCAGAGTCGCTGTACATCAGGATGCCGCCGCCGGCGCGGATCCAAAGGTCGAGTGCGCTCTTCTCGGCGGTCGACCAGACTTTCTGGTGCAGGCCGAAGACGATCGCATCGAATTGGTCGAGAAATCCGGCGTTCAGCGTGGTGGTCTGGTCGTAGTGCTGGGAAATCGCATAGCCCTGCGCCTCGACCATGGCCTTGAACTGGGAGCACCCCTTGTTCCCGGTGTCGGTCAGCAGCATCTGGTCGTAGGGCGCTGCGGTTCCGGAGGGGATGGACCCATCTTCGGCCACATCGCCATGGATATAGGCCACGGTTTTGGCGGGAAGCGTTTGCGCCCCCATCAGGTACCCTCCGCAACACAGCAAATAGAGCATCCGTTTCATTTCCGGATGATACCCTTTGTTCGGGTTTATTCAAGAATCAGGCTCGGTTTCGTTTGCCGGTCCCGCCGTGAAAATGCTGTTATTCCCCGGTTGCAATAAACGGGCGAAATGATAGGTTTGCGCCCGCTTTTAAAGAAAAGGAGTTCTCGCATGATAGAACCAGGAAGTACTTATGTCGTAATGGGCCTGCTGAATACCGACTCGATCGCGTATGCCGCAGGCAAGATGCTCACGGAGATGGGGGGCAATGTAATCTACACCGTTCAGAGCGAACGCATGAAGCGCATCTTTTTCGATCGCAGCCCCGACCTGACCCAGGAAGAGAAAGACGCGATGCGCTTCGAATATTGCGACGTCACCGTCGAAAACGAAGTCCGCAACCTCTTCGCCAAGACCGGCCCGATCAACGGGGTGCTGCATTCCATCGGATTCGCCAACCCGAAAACCTGCCTGGGCGACTCCATGTATACCTCCGCCTACGAAGACATCAAGCAAGCCTTCCACATCAGCTGCGCGTCGTTGTCGACGGTTTCCCATTTTGCGCTGGAGCAGATGGAAAAAGGGGGCTCGATCGTTACGCTTTCGTTCGAATCGCAACTGGCGTTCCCGTACTACAACTGGATGGGCGTCAACAAGGCCGCCCTCGAAGCACTGGTCCGCGCACTGGCCCGCGAATATGGCCGCGAGCATGTCCGCGTGAACGCCATCTCCGCCGGACCGCTGGCCACCAAGGCCGCCAAGTCGATCCCGCACTTTGCGCATCTCGCCAAAACCTGGCGCCAGATCAGTCCGTTGCCGTGGGACGTCGTCAACGACAAGGCGGAAGTCGCCAACGCGGTGGTCTTCATGCTGGGTAAATATTCCAAGAAGATCACCGGCCAGACGATCTACGTCGACGGGGGCGCGAACAACATGGGCGGCATGTTGCTGCCCCGCGAGAAGCCGCTGAAGAGTTCGCCCGCGAAACGGGCCGCCAAGAAGAAACAGGAAGCGCAGGAGCGTCTCGAACGCATGCGCGCATTGCAGAAGTCGCAAAAACAGTAGACGCGGCGAGTTAAGGAGTGAGGCGTGATTCGGTTCACGTCTCACTTTTCACGTATTAGGGGAAAAACATGGGACTGAGTGTAGGCATTGTCGGGCTTCCGAACGTCGGGAAATCCACCATATTCAACGCATTGACGCGCCAGCAGAAGGCCGAGGCGGCGAACTATCCGTTCTGCACCATCGAGCCGAACAAGGCCGTCGTGCCCGTGCCCGACAAACGCCTCGACAAGCTCGGCGAGATCGCCAAGTCGCAGCGGGTGATCCATGCCACGGTCGATTTCGTCGATATCGCCGGGCTCGTCAAGGGCGCCAGCCAGGGCGAAGGACTCGGCAACAAGTTCCTCACCAACATCCGCGAAACCGATGCCATCCTGCAGGTGGTCCGCTGCTTCGACGACGGCAACGTCGTCCACGTCGATGGCTCGATCGATCCGATCCGCGACATTGAAATCATCGAGGCCGAGCTGATCATGGCCGACTTCCAGATGATGGAAAACCGGCTCGGCCGCGTGCAGAAAGCCGCCCGCGCCGACAAGGCGATTGCCGCGACGCTGCCGACTTTCGAGGCGCTGCTGAACCATCTGGGTGCCGGCAACATGGCCTACAAGTTCAAGGAGAAGGATTCCGACCAGGGCCGGGCGGTCTTCAAGGAAATGCAGTTCCTGACCGACAAGAAGGTCATCTACTGCTGCAACGTGGATGAGGACGGGCTGCTCGAAGACAACGACTATGTAAAATCCGTCAAGGCCTACGCCGCCGAACGGGAAGCGGATGTCGTTAAGATTTGCGCCAAGATGGAAGAGGATCTCAACGGCATGTCCGACGAGGAGCGCGACGAGTTCCTGAAGGAATACGGGGTTGCGGAAAGCGGCCTCGACCAGATCATCCACACGGGCTACCACACCCTCGGCCTCATCAGCTACCTGACGCAGGGCCCGAAGGAAACCCGCGCCTGGACCATCCACCGCGGCGATACCGCCCCCAAAGCGGCGGGCGTCATCCATTCCGATTTCGAGCGCGGCTTCATCCGCGCCCAGGTCATGTCGTACGACGACTATGTCGCAAAGGGCGGCGAAGCCGGATGCCGCGATGCGGGCCTGTTGCGCACCGAAGGCAAGGAATATATCGTCAAGGACGGCGATGTCATCGAATTCCTGTTCAACGTGTAAACGGGGGAAAGGGCGGGCGGTCTATGCCGCCCCGCCCCGATTCGCCGCTATTTCCAATCGTCGAAGGCGTCCGCGCCTTTTTGGGTCACGTCGCCGCGGCCGTTTTCGGTGATCAGTTTTCCGTCTTCGTCGATGATGACGAGTTTCGGGATTCCGCTCACGTTGTATTTCTTGGCGAGGTTGCCTTTATGGTCGTCGCCGAACGGCAGCGCC
>NZ_JBFJYW010000369.1:0-3309 GCF_041622395.1 Pontiella sp.
CCGCCGAAGCCGTGCTGGACCTGCCGACCGTGGCGGGGGCGAAGAAGGGCCTCGGCTTTGCATTGATCTTCCCGGCCGTCGGACTCTTGTTCGCCACGATCCCGTGGTTGCGCGGGCGGAACAAGCGCGACGGCGAGCCCGCGAAGGCCAAGAAAGAGCGCTCGCCCAAACTGTTCCTGGTGCCGTTCGGTTCGATCTTCTTTTTGATCGGCGTGCTGATGCTTAAACCGTTCCTGTTCGAACCGCTGCAAAAAACCCGCGATGCCCAAACGTGGAACGAGGTCCAGGCCACCGTGGTTTCGAGCAAGGTGAAATCGCACAACAGCGACGACGGCACCACCTACAGCCCCTACATCGCCTACCGCTATACGATCGATGGCCAGGAATACTTCGGCGACCAATACACCTTCTCGGGGGGATCGAGCAGCGGCTATTCCGGCAAGGCCGCCATTGTCCGGAAGTATCCCAAACGCAAAAAATTCACGGTTTACGTCAACCCGGCCGATCCGACGGAATCGGTCATCAACCGCGAGCCCTCCCTCGGCTTGTTGTTCGGCCTCTTTCCGCTCGTCTTCGCCCTCGTTGGCGCCGCGATCATGGTGGCCGGGTTCCGCGCCAAGGGCGGCAACGCCAAGCTCGACGAGCGGCAGGCGAATGCATACGAGGTCACGCTCAAGGGGAAATCCCCGGCGGCCAAGGCGATCGCCCTGACCCTGTTTGCCAGCGCCTGGGGCGGAATCGTCTACTTGATCTTCAAGTCGGATGCGCCGATGGCATTCCCCATCATCTTCGGTCTGTTCGGCGTCGCCATTGCCGCCGGAGCCGTCCACGCCATCTTGGCCACCTTCAACCCCCGCCCCACCGTCGAGATCGTCCCCGGCAACATCCGGCCCGGAACATCGGTCGCGATGCGCTGGAGAACCAACGGGCGGATCGACCGGATCAGCGCGCTGAAAATCACGCTCAAATGCCTGCAGGTCACCACCGAAACCCGGCGCAGCGGCGGCAAGACGCAAAGCAGCGTCGTCAGAACCCCGATCCACGAACAGGAGTTGCTCGTCACCCAAAAGCAGCACGAGATCGCCCACGGCACCCTCGGCTTCCAGGTGCCGAAAGACCAACCCGCTTCGCGCCTCGGCAACCACGACGGCATCGAGTGGCAGATCGTCTTCCACGGCGACATCGCCCGCTGGCCCGACATGAAAGCGGAGCTTCCCTTCATCGTCTATCCCACGGGTGCGTGATTCCGCCTTTCCATTCGCGGAGCGAACACCTATATTCCACGGTCTGAAAGGAAAAAACAATGAGCGGCATGAAGAGCGCGTATGAGCTGGCGATGGAGCGCCTCGGTGGCAAAGCCAACCCGTTGACCAATGCACAGAAGGCGGCGATCGCGGAGATCGATTCCAAGATGAAGGCCAAAGTGGCCGAAACCGAGATCATGTTCGACCAACAGCTCGCCTCCGAAACCGATCCGGCCAAGGCCGGATTTATCCAACAGACCAAGCAGAACACCATTGCGAAAATCCGGCAAGACGCCGAGGACCAGAAAGAAAGCGTAAGATGTGACGAGTGAAACGTGAATTCCTCACGCCTCACGACTCACTCGTCACCGACCATGAAAAACACGACTAAAAAATTCGATTTCCTCGTCATTGGTTCCGGGCTCGCGGGACTGACCTGCGCCATGGAACTGTGCAAGCACGGCACCGTGCTGGTTGCCAGCAAAGCGGAAGCGACCGAGTGCAACAGCTTTTATGCCCAAGGGGGCATTGCCTGCGTGATCGACCCGAACGACACGGTCGAGGCGCACATCGAGGATACGCTCGGCACGGGCTATGGCCTCTGCGACCCAAAGGTGGTCGAGCGCATCGTCAAAGGCGGCGGATCCCGCATCGCCGCCTTGGAGGAACTCGGCATCGAGTTCGACCACAGCAAACCGCAGGGCCATAACGCGAAGCTCGAATACGACCTCGGGCAGGAAGGTGGCCACTCGCATCGCCGCGTGCTGCATGCCGGCGACATCACCGGGCAATCGATGATGCAGGTGCTGGTGGCCCGCGCCCGCGAAAACGGCAACATCACGATCCGCGAACACCTGATGGCGATCGACCTCGTTACGACGGAATGGATCAAGCACCCCGGCCCCAACCGCTGCATCGGGGCCTACTTCCTCGACACGAAGACCGACAAAATCTATCCCATCCAAGCCAAGTGCACCGTGCTGGCGACCGGCGGGCTCGGCAAGGTCTACCCCTACACCTCCAACCCCGACGTGGCGACGGGCGACGGCGTGGCAATGGCCTGGCGCGCCGGCCTACCGATCCGCAACATGGAATTCGTCCAATTCCACCCCACCTGCCTCTACCACCCGCAGGCGAAATCCTTCCTGATTTCGGAAGCGGTGCGCGGCGAAGGCGCCGAGCTCAAGGACATCCGCGGCCATGCCTTCATGAAGGATTTCGACGAACGCGGCTCGCTGGCCACGCGCGACGTCACCGCGCGCGCGATCGACTTCGTGATGAAGAAGCACGGCGACCCCTATGTCTACCTCGACATCACCCACCGATCCGAGGCGTTCCTGCGCGAGCGCTTCCCGAACCTTTACGCGGCGTGCCTGCGCTACGGGGTCAACATGGCCACCGAGCCGATTCCGGTCGTGCCGGCCGCGCACTATTCCTGCGGCGGCATCGTGGCCGACGTCGACGGCACCACCGCCCTGCCCGGGCTCTACGCCTGCGGCGAGGTGGCCAGCACCGGACTGCACGGCGCCAACCGGCTCGCCAGCAACTCGCTGCTCGAGGCGCTCGTCTGCGGCCATGAAACCGCACGGGAAATCGCGCGCGTCCACGACCAATTCAAGGAAGAGACCGGGATCCCCGCCTGGAAGTGCGGCGAAGCGGTTTCGTCCGACGAAGCCGTGGTGGTGGAACACAACTGGAACGAAGTGCGCACCGCGATGTGGGACTATGTCGGCATCGTCCGCACCGAGCGGCGCCTCGCGCGCGCCCGCCGCCGCATCCGCAACCTGCGCGAGGAGATCAAGCAATACTACGGCGACTACCTCGTGACGTCCGATCTGCTGGAGCTACGCAACATTGCCGACGTGGCGGAATTGATCATCCGCTCCGCCAAGCAACGCAAAGAGAGCCGCGGCCTGCACTACATGGCCGACCACCCCGAAACCGCCGACTTCCTGACCGACACCATCATCCACGACAAGCCCGGCGGACCGTTGACCTGAAACGCGGGGGCGACGGAGCCGGGCACGCACCGGCTCAACAATCCACCGTCCCAACCATGCCCTAA
>NZ_JBFJYW010000370.1:0-3177 GCF_041622395.1 Pontiella sp.
CAGCGCGCAGGTCAATGCTTTCGGGGCTGATGACGTATCCCTGAACTGGTTGCGGCTCGACCATGTCGGCAGTCTGGTTCGCTGCTCGATCCGCGATATCTATGTGGGTTCTAATCAGATCCACGCGCCGGCGGAACTCGTGCTGGAAGCACCGCTGCGGCTATTGGACTGGATCGAGCAGTATGCCGTTACCTTTGCATGGGCTCCCAATTTTGCGTTGGGGCTGATCAACAAAGAGCTCGGTGCTGCTTCGCAGAGAGAGTGGGACCTATCCTCGCTGCGTTCCATGCTGAGCGTGGCTGAAGCCATTATTCCAAAAACGGCCCAGACGTTTGTTCGTTTGCTTGCTCCGCATGGATTCAAGCGGGAGATGATGCATGCGGCCTGGGGCATGTCGGAAACGTGCGCGGCCGTCACCTTCTCGCATGACTATCTGGACCGGTTGCCGAGCGAAGAGTATCCCTACGTCGAAGTTGGTGCGCCGACCGCCGGTTTCAGGATGCGTATTGTGGACGGGCTCGATCGGGTCGTCTCCGAAGGAACGGTTGGGCGTCTGCAGATCAAGGGCCCGATGGTGATGGCCGGCTACTACGAAAACACAGAATTGAATGCGAGCGAGTTCACCGCGGACGGGTGGTTCAAAACCGGGGACCTGGGCTACATAAAAGAGGGCCGCCTCACGGTCACCGGTCGTGAAAAAGATATCATCATCATCAACGGGCTGAACCATTCCTGCCCGGAGATCGAAGCCATTGTCGAAGAGGTCGACGGGGTGTTGCCGAGCTATACCGCAGCCTGCGGACTTCGGCAGGCTGGCCAGGATACCGATCAATTGCTCGTCTTTTTTTGCCGTCAAGCAGTAGAGCCGGACGAACTCAAGGCGCTGTTGAAGAACATTCAAAGTGCGCTTGCCCGGAAACTGGGGGTTCAAGCGAGCCATCTTCTGCCGGTTGAAGCGGCGGAGATTCCGAAAACTTCGGCGGGAAAAATCCAGCGACTCAAGCTGAAGGACCTTTTCGAGGCCCGCGCATTCGATGACCGTATCAAATCCGTTGACCGGTTGTTGGAGAACCAGCGAACCTTGCCCGATTGGTTTTTTAAGCCCTGTTGGCAAAGGCAGCAGGCCGCATTGCTGCAGTCGCTACCGGTTTCTAGCCACGTGTTGGTCTTTTGCGATGGGGAGGGGTTCGGCGAGGCGCTTGCGGAGGCGCTGAAGGCTCAAGGCCATCACTGCGCTACGGTTGAGCCCGCCGATGGATTTGTAAAGCTAGCGGGTGCCCGCTTTGCCATTGCGCCGGATGCCCCGGACGATTACCAAAAACTGATCGCGGAGGCCTATCCATCCCGGTTGCCGGATGTCATCGTACATTGCTGGCTCTATCAGCCGTCGGTCAATTCCATCGCATCGACTCACGATCTCGATGCCGTTCAGTCAGTCGGTGCCTGTTCCCTGTTTCATATTGTTCAGACGCTCGCCCGGAGTGCAACGCCCGATCAGCCGTTGCTTCGCCTGCAGGTCGTTTCCACCTACGGCCAGTTGGTCGATGGGGTGGACACTGTCTTGGACTATGCAAAGAGCCCGATCCTGGGTTTGATCAAAACCATCCCCCGGGAGCTGGCCTGGATGGATTGCCGGCATCTGGACCTGGAGTTTGGCCCTTTGTCTGAAAACGTGGATGCGGTGCTCGAAGAACTGTGCGTCCCGCAACCCGAACGCGAAGTTGCCCTCCGAAAGAGCGGCCGGTTTGTTCCGCGCATTGCCCCCTTCAACTGGGAAAAGGAAACCCCCTCGTCCTTGCCGTTTAAAAAGGACCGTTTCTATTTGATCACCGGCGGCTTGGGTGGTGTTGGTTTTGAGCTGGCCCAATATCTCCTGCAATACCAGGGTGCCAACGTTTTGCTGGTGGGGCGAAGTTCGCTCGAGGACTCAGGCTCGTCCTCGTTGGGGGAGCTGCGCCGGCAACGCCTGGAAATATTGCAGGCGCTGGATGGTCATGTGGACTATGTGGTTGCCGACGTGGACGATTGCCTAACCATGGAGCGATGGGTGGAGGAGTTCTCGCAACGCTGGCAAATGCCGCTGGGGGGAATCATCCACCTGGCCGGCGTCGCTCCCGAACGGTTGATCGTTGATGAAACCTGGGAGAGCATGTCTGCGGCACTGCGGGCCAAGGTGGCCGGGACCTGGGTTTTGCACCAGCTGGTCAAGGATCGGCCGGATTGCCTGTTTGTCAGCATGTCGTCGGTGATCAGCCTCGTTGGCGGTTCAACGGTGGGCGCCTATTCCGCCAGCAACATGTTTTTGAACCACTTCCAGCAACATGCGCGGCTGGCCGGGCATGCCCAGCATTATTGCTTTTGTTCAAGCACGTGGTCGCAAATCGGGGTGAATCAGGGATATTCCGGCCAGCAGGCCCGGCAGGCGCAGGGGCAGGTTGCCATGTCGGCCACGGCCGGATTGCAGTCGGTGCTGGTTGGGTTGCGATACCGGCTCAACGAACTGGTATTTGGTTTGGACCGCAGGAAGCCCGCGGTTCAGCGCATGTGTCGCGATGGGCTGCTGTGGAACCAGCAGCCGGTGGCCTATCTCCAGTCAACTCTCGGCGACCAGGAGCTACAGCGAGTGATGCGCCCGGCCTGCGGGCGGGTCGAACGGCTGGCCCGGCTTCCGGTTGGCCCCGATGGTCGGGTGGATCGAGTATCCCTTATGGGAATGGCAAGTGCCCGAAAAGGTCAAGGCGTGCCGCAAACCCCAGCTGAGAAAAAACTGGCGGACATTTGGCAAGCCGTTCTCGGGCTTTCTGCGGTCGGCCGGGATGATAATTTTTTTGAATTGGGGGGAACCTCGGTACAGGCGGCGCGCCTGTTTATCGAGATGGAACAGGCCATGGGCATGATGCTGCCGCTCGCAAGCCTGTTCCAAGCTCCGACCATTGCACAACTGGCCCGGCTCACGGAGCAGGGCGAAAGCGACCTGGGCCTTTGGAATTCATTGGTCCCGATCCGCGAGGAGGGCGATCGGCCGCCGCTGTTTTTTATCCATGCCGGCTTTGGAGACGTGGTTGGCTTTGAGAGTTTCGACCGCTATCTGGACCATGGATGGCCCATTTATGCCTTGCGCCCTGAAGATCTGGGAGGCCAATGCGAGCCGCTTCGGACCATCGAGGAGATGGCTGC
>NZ_JBFJYW010000371.1:0-3173 GCF_041622395.1 Pontiella sp.
CTTGCTCCAGCAGGTCCGCCGCATGGTCGAGCGCCTGCCGCAGGCAAAGGGCGTTTTGGCGCTGGAGGTTGGTCAAGTATTTGTTGCGCGAGCTCATCGCCAACCCATCGGGCTCGCGCACGATGGGACCGCGGACAATCTGGACCGGGAAATTGAGATCGCGCACCATGCGCTCGATGATGCGCAGCTGCTGGGCATCCTTTTCGCCGAACACGGCCAGATCGGGCTGCACCAGGTTGAACAGCTTGGCCACGACCGTGCAGACGCCGCGGAAATGGCCCGGGCGCGCGGCCCCGCACAACCCGCCGGACAAGGCCTGCTCGTCGACCCAGACGCTGGCGTCGGCGGCATACATGCTCGCGGGCTCGGGATAGAAGACGATGTCGACGCCCTCCCCTTCGCAAAGCGCCTCATCGCGCTCGAAATCGCGTGGGTAGGCGGCGAGATCTTCGTTGGGCCCGAACTGCGTCGGGTTGACGAAAATGCTGGTCACGAGCAGATCGCAGCGCCCGCGCGCCGCACGCATCAGCGAAAGATGCCCCTCGTGCAGGAAGCCCATCGTCGGCACAAAGCCGATCGTTTTTCCGGAGCGTTTCAAAAACAGCGCCAGGCGCTGCATCTCTTCTGGCGACTTGATGATATCCATGGTTGATTCCTTGCCACGCGAAGGCCCCAAGACCATGCAGGAAACCCACCTGCGCGTCTCCGGGATTTCGGCGACATCCTTTCGTACGTTGGGAAACTAGTAGGTGTGCTCTTCGGACGGGAAGGAGCCGTCTTCGACATCCGACCGGTAGGCGGAGAGCGCCTCGGCGATGAGCGGATGCAGGGTGGCGTATTTCTTCACGAACCGCGGGGCCGGCTTTCCGCTCATCCCGAGCAGGTCGGTAAAGACCAGCACCTGGCCGTCGCAACCGGCCCCGGCCCCGATCCCGATGGTTGGGATCGTCAAGGCGTTCGAAATCATTTCGCCCAGCTCGGCGGGCACGCATTCAAGCACGATCGCGAAGGCACCGGCCTGCTCGACGGCCATGGCATCGTCCATCAACTGCCGCGCCTGTTCCGGCGTTTTCCCCTGCACCCGGTAGCCGCCCATCTCCTTGACGCTCTGCGGCGTCAGGCCGATGTGCCCCACCACGGGGATTCCGTTCTTCACCAGCGCCTCGATCATCTCGCCGCGCATGGCGCCGCCTTCGAGCTTCACGGCATCGGCGTGCGCCTCCTTGAGGAAACGGCCCGCGTTTTCCAGCGCCAAGGCAACGGAGGGCTGGTAGGACATGAACGGCATGTCGGCAATCACCAAGGCGTTCCGGGTTCCGCGCGCAACCGCCGACGCGTGGTGCAGCATCTCCTCCATGCTCACGGGCAGGGTTGTTTCGTAGCCCAGCACCGTCATGCCCAACGAGTCGCCCACCAATATGGTGGGTATCCCCGCGTCATCGACCAGCGCTGCCGTCAGCGCGTCGTATGCCGTAACCATGGCGATCTTGCGTTGGCCCTTGAGAGCCTTAATCTTTGCGGCGGTCCACTTCATTTTTTCCGTTCCAAATCGTTGCCGAGGCCTGCGGCCCGGTCTTCATCAATTACCAGCGTTCGTCATAGACGCTGAGGCCGGCATCGGGCGGGAGGGCGCCGAGGATCTGCGCGACGGACTTGCTGGCCGCGGGCAGGATCAGGTTGGGGCGCACATCGTTGAGCGGCTGCACCACGAAACGGCGTTCCGCCCAGCGCGGATGCGGCACCTCCAAGCCTCCGCTGTCGATGATCTGCTCTCCGGCATAGATGATGTCGACATCGATCGGGCGCGGCGCATTGCGTTCGCCTTCGATGCGTTCGCGGCCGAGACTCTCCTCGATCTTCCCGATGTAGGACAGCCAGCTTTCCAGCGGCAGCTCGCTTTCGACGATCACCACGGAGTTGAGATAGGCCATGTCCTGGTATTGCGGCAACACGTCGACCGGGGTGGTTTCGTAAATCGGCGACTGGTCGACGAATTTGGTACGCGGGGCCGAGAGCAGCAGGTTCTTTGCCTGCATCAGCAACCGCTTTCTATTATACAGATTGGAGCCTAGGCTAAATCCGATTTCCATACTCGACCTCCCCGTCAAAAACATATTCCGCACCACCCGCAAGCGAGAGCGCTCCCGGAATGGAACCAATTACCAAATCAAAACCACCGGCGCAATGCACGGTCGCCGGCAACTTGGTCCAGCCCCGCTCGGCGGCAAGCACCGCCACGGCCGCTGCCCCCGTGCCGCAGGCCAACGTCTCGCCCTCCACGCCGCGCTCGTAGGTCCGGACCGTCAGCGATCCATCCGCCTCGACCGCGGCAAAGTTGGCGTTGGTCCCAAAGGGGGCAAACAAGGCATGCTCGCGGATGCGCTTCCCGACCGACGCCACGTCCACACGGGCGACATCGTCGACCCAAGCCACGGCGTGCGGCACGCCCGTGTTCACGAAATCCACGGGCCACTCCAGCTCGACCGGGAGGTCCTGCCGAAGGCCCTCGGGCGCGGTCAACCCGAGCCGGACCCGGGCGCCCAGCACCTCGGCCTTCACGATGCCCGCGCCCGTCTCGATCGCCATTTTTTCGGCGGCCACGCCAAGGTCGTAGGCCAACCGGGCAATGCAGCGCGCCCCGTTGCCGCACATATCCTGCTCCCCGCCATCGGGATTGATGAAGCGCATACGGAAATCCGCACGCTCCGAGGGCTGGATCAGCAGGATGCCGTCGCAACCCACCCCGGTGCGGCGCGATGCGATCCGTTCGATGAAGGCCTTGTCGGCCACCGGGAACGACCGCTTGCGGTCGTCGACCATGATAAAGTCGTTGCCCGCCCCGTGCATTTTGGTGAAAGGAATTTTCATTCGAGCCCGTTGATGTTCATGCCTTTGGGGGCATCCACTTGGAAACTGAAGGGGATCTCCCACTCCTCGCCCGGCTGGAGCGTCCGGAACCAGCTGATGCGCATTTCTTCGTCGATCTTCAGCGAATCGGTGTCCTTGGAATATTTCGGCTCCAGCAGCTTCACCTTCAACCCTTCGGTTCCAGAGATCGGCAACTGATCCCAAACGATCATCTCTTCCGCGACCGCGTGCGTGTTTTTCACCGTGAGCAGGTATTCGAAGGCGTGACGAACGTCCTTGCCCGTGAACCCCTCCTTGCTCTGGTA
>NZ_JBFJYW010000372.1:0-3172 GCF_041622395.1 Pontiella sp.
GATTCGGTGCTCATATCGACTCCAGTTCGTTGCGCAGGTGCTGGATCTCCTCGGCCAGGCGCACCTTTACCCGGTTCTTCAGCTTGATGACCGAGTTGGGTTTCACGCCGAGGTGTTGCGCAATCTGCTGCGTGCTTTTTCCATCGACACTCATGGTAAACGCCGTGATGGCCCCTTCGGAAAAGAGAGAGGAAATATTCTTCAGCGCCAACTTCACCACGTAGACCTCCCACTCTCGCTGGATGATTTTTTCGATTTCCGGCTCGGACTCCGTCGAGAAGTTCCCGACGGTCTCATCCTTGGCCACCACCGCATGCCTGTCGTCGCGGCGTTGCACCGCCCGCATATGGTTGATCATCTGGTTTCGGATCACTTGGCTCAGCCAGGTGCGGAAGGTCGCGCGGTCCTTGTCGTAGATATGATTGGGCAGGCTTTTCCAGAGCTTGATCAGCACGTCCTGCGTGAGGTCGTCGATATCCACCGCATAGAGATTCATCTTGCGCAACACCATGACAATGAAATCGCGGTAGTACGAAACGAATTCCTCCCAAGCCGCATGATCGTCTTGGTTCTTTGCCCGCATCAGAAGCGTTTGCCTGGTATTCCAATCTTCTCCCATGATTGGACCATGCTATGCAAACCGGTCGGTAAATCCGATCAAATCCCATCACGAAAATGATCGGCCGGCGCCCCCGTTACTCGGAAACTTCGAGCCGAATGAACTTCTGAGGGGAGTCGATCGGCACGGACGCGGAGCGGGTTTCCACCTCGCCGTCCGTTTCAAGGGTCTCCTCGGTCAGCCCGTCGCCATGCACGCGCCAAACCGACGCGGTGAGCGAAGACGCCCAACTGGCATAAACGGAGACCTCGTCCGAATCGCGGCGGGCATAGACCACCGTAAAGTCGGAATCGTCCCACGAAGCATCCAACGCCGGGCTGTCGTATGCCAGCGGATCGAGCACCAGTGCCCATTCCTGCAAGTTGGTGAAGCGGTCGCCGTCCGGGTTGCCGGCTTTGGATTGATCCGTTCCCGTCGGCGCGTTCGAAAACGCGACGGCCGCCCACAGATCGTAGGCGGAGAGGTATTCCTCCAGGCGGATGTTGTCGATGGCGATATCGGAAACATGCCAATAGCCCTCCTTGGCGCGGAAACGAAGGGTGACTTCCGCGTTGCCGGCAAACGCCGCCAGATCGACCACCGCGTTCGACCACGCGGCAGCGTTGCTGTCGTGCTGCGCCCCGGAACGGATCCAGACGTTGGAACTCCAGGTGGCCCCGTCGTGCACATCGACGGCCAGATAATCGATATTGACGCCATACATGTGGTAATCGAACGTCAGCCGGGCATTTGCGACCGAGCTCAGATCGAAGATACTTTCGATCGCCGCCATTTTGTTGTGCCCGTCGTAATCGTCATGGGGCTCGATATAGAGATACCAGCTGCCATCGGAAGCACTGTCGGGCCCGGTGCCGGCGGTCGGCGTCGGACCGCTGTTGCGCGTCCAGTCGAAATCGTCGTCGGACGACTGCGACCAGGCGCCGAAGCCGGACTCGAAGCTTTCCGCATACGGAAGCGCTTGATACGTCCCCTCGAGGCGAATGTTGTCGATCGCCGGATCGGCCGCGTTCCACTGCTTGTTCGCCGTGCGGAAACGCAGCTTCACCTCGGCGTTGCCGGCATAGTCGGAAAGATCCACCACGGCGGACAGCCAGGCGGCATCGCTGCTGCTCTGCCGTTGCCCGCTCTGGGTCCAGACATTGGACGTCCAGGTGGATCCATCGAACACATCCAGCGAAAGGAAATCGATGTAGGAGCCGTACATGTGGTAGTCGAAGGTCATTTCCACCTCGGCGTAGGGGGCGAGATCAAACCCGCACTCCACCATGTTGGTGACGTAGGAGCCGGCGTCGTGCCCCTCCGAGAAGAGATAGTATTCGCCGTCCGATGCCCCACTTGGGCCGGCCGCCGCGGTCGGGGTTCCGCCGCTGCCGACCTCCCAATACTTGTCTTGGTCGTAGAATTGCCGCCAGGCTCCGATGCCGTTTTCGAAGCTTTCGGCATAGGGCAGGGTCTGCACTTCGGTCAGCGAGATCGGCAGGTAATGCTTGATGAAGCGGAACTGGTAGGTGTCGGCCGTGTTCGAGTCGGCGTAGGCCCCGATCACGTTGCCGGTCGTGATGCACAGGCGCTTGCTCGTGGCGGGATGGTTGATGAAAAACCAGCCATATTGGTTTTCCTCCAACTCCCATTCGACCGCCGTTCCGGTGGTGCCCGCAGCGGCCAGCCCAACGCTCGATCCGTCGTAGGAAAGGCGGCGTCCGTCGCTCAACCCAATGATGTATTTGTAGCCGTTCGGCGCGGTTTGCAGCATGAACTGCTCGGTCGCGTTACGGTTGAGGACGTCGGCATGGCTTACGGTGCCGGCGTCCGGATGGTCGATCAGGCGCAGGAAGCGGCCTTTGTTGTGGATGATGTAGGCCGTTTCATCGACCACCTCCGCCTTGCCGTCCCAGCCGGCGAGCAGGAGGCCGCATTCGGCGAGATCTTCCCAGCCCGGATCGTCGCTGTCGTTGTTATAGTGCAGCGAAAGCCGCGGCGAATTCATGTCGGTCGGATCATCGCTGCTGGCATCGGTCGTTGCCGGATCGCCCCCGGAAATGCCCCATTCGAAGATGGACCATTTCTTCAGCCAGGTCAGGCTTTCGGCGCGCCACATGAATTCGGCCAGGAAGTTGTAGTTATGGTTCCGGCTCCAAGTGGTCTTGGTTCCGTCGAAGTCGCGGGTGGAAAACTCGGTGAGCCAGATCGGCTTGCCATAGGTCTCGTAGAGGGTTTCCATGTTGCTGATCAGCGTGCTCGGGCTTCCGGTCGAGGCCCCGTTGGGCGAATACCAGTGCATCGCCATATATTCGGAGCGCAACCCCTCCTCTTCCGCCATCGCCTCATAGTTCTGCCGCCAGGTTCCCTTGTAGGCCGACGGGCAAGGCCCGAGCAGCGGGAGCCGGAATCGTTCCATGCGGGGCCATTGATAGGCCGCCGTCTCTTCTTCCATATTGGCCTGGTCATCGAGGTCGGGTTCGTTGAATCCCATCAGCGTCGTTTGGTTGGCCCGGCCATACCAGGTCGGCTGATACTTGAGAATGCCCGGCGTCGTGGCGCCGATGCCGCCCC
>NZ_JBFJYW010000373.1:0-3159 GCF_041622395.1 Pontiella sp.
ACGGAAGATTGGAAAAGCAACGTGGATTCATGCGCGGACCTTAGTCGGCGGGCGGGAAACTAGCAATCCTGCCCCTTTTCCTATTTTCTGCCCCCGAGACCATTCTCAAGTACCCGCCGGCGGATTCACCTCCATGACTTTTGCGGGGCTCGGCGCCATTGCATTTTATACGCGATCTCTTCGGGCGTTGCCGGGAAGCGGTTCAATGGGTATGTTCCTGTTCCCATTCAGAAACCTCCACGCTAATCAGGACGTATTATGACGCAGAATTTTAAAGCCCGCAGTTTGGTGCTCTACAAAAACGGCCCGGCGATCGTTGATCAGCCCGGCGACAAAATAGCCATCCAGCTGGCAGGCGGCAAACAGATCAAGGTCCGGCCGAAAGATATCCAGCTGCTTCATCCGGGACCGCTTCAAAGCCTTGCCGAACTCGACCAGGAGCCGCAAGGCAACATGGCGGACGCTTGGGAGCTGTTGCAGGGCGAAACGGTCGACCTGACCGAACTGGCCGACTTGATCTACGGCGCGGCCACCCCGGCGTCCGTCTGGCATAGCTGGCGGTTGCTGGACGAAGCAATCCATTTCACCGGCACCCCGGAAGAACTCACGCCTCGGTCGGAAGCCGAGGTGGCGGCCCTTCTCGACAAGCAGCGCGAGAAAGAAGAAGAGGCCGCCCGCTGGGAAGCCTACCTGCAACGCGTCAAGGACCGCGCAATCCAACCGGAGGATTTCCCCCACCTGGGCGATCTCGAACGGCTGGCCTACGGACAGGCCTCCACCAACCGCACCCTGAAAGCGCTCGGCATCGAAATCGCGCCGGAAAAGGCGCATCGGTTGCTGTTGCAGCTGGCGCTGTGGAACGACGCGGTCAATCCCTATCCGGCCCGCTTCGGCTGCGCCACCTCCCAACCCGAGTTGCAGGTGCCCGAACTGCCCGAGGAACCGCGCGAGGATCTCACCGCGCTGGAAACCTTTGCCATCGACGACGACAACTGCTCCGACCCGGACGATGCCATCAGCCTCGACGGCGATGGCCTCTGGATCCATGTCGCCGATGCCGC
Organism: Pontiella sp.; assembly: GCF_041622395.1. Lineage (NCBI taxonomy): Bacteria > Pseudomonadati > Kiritimatiellota > Kiritimatiellia > Kiritimatiellales > Pontiellaceae > Pontiella > Pontiella sp. The sequence continues at coordinate 1,062 of NZ_JBFJYW010000373.1, forward strand.
CGCGCTGATCAATGCCGACTCGCCGCTCGACGTGGAAGCCCGCGCCCGCGGCGCCAACCTCTACCTCCCCGAAGTCGTCATCAACATGCTGCCGGAGGACGTCACCTCCATTCTTGGACTCGGACTGCAGGAGATCTCCCCCGCCCTCTCGTTTAAAATCGGGGTCGGGGCCGACGGCACGCCCGCCTGCCTGAAAATCGTCCCGAGCTGGATCCGCGTTCAACGGCTGAGCTATTCCGCCGCGGACCAGCTGATGGAGACCGCGCCCTTCCAGCAGATGAGCTTCATCACCGAGCAGTTCCGCACGCGACGCGTTGCTCAAGGAGCTGCCAGAATAAACCTGCCGGAAGTAAAACTCAAAACCACGGTCGAGGGCGCGCTCTATAATCTGTGCGCCCGGCACGAGCTCGGCCTTAAGGAGCCGGATAATTTCACGGTCGAGATCAAAGATCTTCCGCGCCTGAACAGCCGCGACATGGTGACCGACGCCATGTTGATGGCCGGCGAGGCCATTGCCCGCTATTGCCTTGAAAACGCAATTCCGGTGCCCTTCGCCTGCCAGCCGCCGCCCGATGAAGCGGGCTCCCCCGTAACCATGGCCGAAATGTTTGCCTACCGCAAAAAGTTCAAGCGCTCCGAGCTACGCCTCGAGCCCGATTGGCACTCCGGCCTCGGACTCGAACGCTACACCCGGGCCACCAGCCCGCTGCGCCGCTATTCCGATTTGCTCGTCCACCAGCAGGTCCGCGCGTTTATCGGCGGCGAACCCATCATCGGCGAAGCCGAGATGCTCGAACGCATGTCGCAGGCCGATGTCGGCGGCGGCAACACCTCGCGGGCCGAGCGGCAGAGCAACCGACACTGGACGTTGCTGCACATGCAGCAACATCCGGAAACCGTCTATCGCGGGGTGGTCGTCGACAAACGCGACGACCGCGGCACCGTCCTGATTCCGGAACTCGCCATCGATGTAAAGATGCGCCGCATGGCCGACGCCGAGCTCGACGATGAAGTCCACGTCCAGCTCCTGCAGATCAACCTTCCCGATCTCGACTTCACCTGCCGCATGGTCTGAAGAAAACGTGCGGAGCCGGCGGATGGGATTTGCCGCAATTCACCGGCCTCGTTGCGCAGAACCGGGCGCTAGCGACGAAAGCGGGAGTTGGAGAAACGGGATTTGAAGGTGCTTTCCGAGGGCTCCTCGATCTCCGGTTCTGGATCGACCGGCCTCGGCTTCGGTTTTGGCTTCGGGGCACGGTCCGGCTCGGGAGCAACCGGCGCCATCGACTGCGCCTGCTTGATCGTCAGCGGCTTCGGTTTCTTCGGCAAAACCCCGTCCGGGAAACCGCGCTCGCGCGGTTTGAGCTCCAGCTCTTCCGCGCCGCCCTTCGGCATCCCCTTAAAGCAGTAGAGATAAAATTCCTCCACCCGGTTGCGGGCCCATTCCGCCTTTTTCAGAAAAGTCAGGGCGCTCGGAATCGTCGGCTGGATCCGAAAACACTTCAGGTCGATCGCCGCGTCCAGCACCGCCCATCCATAGAATTCAACCAGCTCCGTCAACATCGCCTCCGCCGACAAACCATGCAGCGGGCTATTTTTCAGTTCGTTCACCGACATATCCATTTCCTCTCGTTTCCAACGGCAGACCCTTGTCCAGCTCGAGACGCACTATATACAAAGGTCCGCGCCCAGCAAAAGAAGTTAAACGTCAATGCCGCCAACGCTGAAAACGGCTAACCTGCTACATTCGTAGCCGGGTCAATAGCCGGCCTCGTATTATAGCACTCTCGACTTGATTACTATATTACGGGACCGACCCTTCGGCCGACCCTTCGGCAGAAAAATTTCGGTGTGTCCGCCGGAAGCGCGCTTTCCTTGCGCTGAAGGCGCAACACAATTTAGCCTAAATCCGGGAATGGAACCACTGATGAACTCAGATGGACACCGATCCTCAATGAGATATGGAGTTTGTCCCGCTCACCCGCCGGAGGAAGAGCCTATTCATGAATCTGTGTTTATCCGCGTTAATCTGTGGTTCATTTACTTTTCTAGGTTTAGCCTTGGGCATCGCCCAAGGGCGGGCGCAAAAAAACCTCCT
>NZ_JBFJYW010000374.1:0-3132 GCF_041622395.1 Pontiella sp.
AGCGCGAATGCGGTTCCCACCTGTATGCCGGCGGCGCCCTCCCCGATCGCTTCCCGATATTTTTCAGCAGAACCAAAGGATCCGGCCAACCAAAACGGCAGACCGATCTTTCGAAACGCCTCCAAGTTGGCCACGTCGCGCAAGCCGTAAATCGGCTCGCCGCCGGCGGTGTAGGTCGTCTTCCCTCGCGGCGGCGCATTGTGCCCGCCCGCCAGGCTGCCCTCGACAATCAGACCATCGATCGGCCCAACGGACTTGCGCACCATGATCGACGCGAGCGCATCCGACGAAACCACCGGAAGGAAATCCGGCCGGCCGATCTGCGGAAGCGGAACGCCTTCCTCGTGGAATTCGGACGGATCGAACAGCAGGGAAAAAATTTCGGTGCCCCCGCTTTCCGTGGCAATGGCAATCGGATACTCCGCGGCCTCATGCTCCGTAAGCGCGGAGAGCACCGCCGGAATCGCCAATGGAATCCCCGCCCCCATGACCACCACGGCCACGCCGGCCAGCAGCGCCCCGTAGAGCGAGGCCAGATGCGGCAACTGGATTTTTTCAAGATAGTTGATGCCGACGGGATTCGAGTGCCCTTCCCGCGCGAGAAAAACCTCCACGAAATTGCTCACGATGCAAAGTTCGAGCGGTTCGCGCCGACCTTCGAGATCCTGCATTTCATGCCGGCGGTAGGGCACATCGTCCGCCTTGCCCCCGGGAATATAGAACGAATCCAGAATACGCTGCGCCATGCGCGGAAACGGAAAATGCTCCAGCGCCCGGCGGACATGGCCGCCCTCATCGCCATCCTGCAGACGGCGGGCCACGACTTCGGAAAGCCCCGTCCCCGAAACAACGCCGAGCTGGCCAATCCGTGAAACCGCCTGGGCAAGACGCCAATTCGAAATACTCGCGCCCATCCCACCCTGGATAATCTTTGGAGGTGTAATTTTCATATGCGGCCAACTATGGCCCTATTTACATGAATATTCCACGACAATCGCAACAATACATCCGCACTCCGGAGCCCTCCGGCACCGCCGCTCCGCCGCCCCGGCTTTTCACGCGACCGGTGCCCATTCGTATTCATGCGCGGATCGTCAACCCCGTTTCTTCCGGCCCAGAGTCCGCCCGCTTCCCGCCTCCGTAAAAACCCAAACCACCCAGCTTGACTTCGCAACCATTATTCGCATAATCCGCCATTCGTTTTTCCGACAAGGTTTTTGCCCGGAACAAACGTCTGCCGGCGTAGCTCAGTGGCAGAGCAACGGATTTGTAATCCGTTGGTCGTCAGTTCGACTCTGACCGCCGGCTCCATTTTAAAGCCCCCGCAACCAACGGATTGCGGGGGCATTTTTTTGCCTCTCAGCCTTCTGCTATTGGCTAAAGCGAATTTAGTCCTTTTGGAGTTCTACTTTTTGGACGCTTCTAATTCCCACTCCATCAGAGTAGAGAGGCGGCTATTTGATTTAAACCACGGACGATCCGTCACCTTCCTGTAGCTCCCGTAGCAGTGTGGTCTTGAGCCACACGGTCTATTGCACAGGGACGGGGCAATGTTTTTTCAAAATAATTTTAATTTCCACCCCGGCTTCTGGCAGGCTTTCTATCTGAACCCCTCCTCCGTAAAGGGAGATAATGCGCTCGGCGACGGGGGGCTTTAACCCGAGCGACTCAGCAGCCGTACGGCTACGGGCATTGCTGAACACTTCAAAGAAGCTTTCCGCGGCACACGCGTCAAGCGCTATCCCTCGAGCAACCAGCTCTATAGAGACAAACTCGGCTTCACCTTCCATGTCGATGGCAACTCTGCTTCCAGGCTCGGAAAATGCCGCCGCCGTCTGCAACAGAGAGGTCAGCGCGGTTTGCAACATTTCTTCATCACCGACAATCTGAGCCTCGCCAACGGGCGGCGCATCAAAGCTTACGCCGGTATCGCAAACCAATTCCGTGGCTTTCCGTGACGCAGCGCTAAGGAGCCGCTCCAGAGCGATGGAGTCGACATGGAAATCTTCTTTTGAAACATGAACTTGCGCCAGCAACAGTGCATTCTCGAGGGTTTCCAACATGCGTTGCCGGGCTTCGTCGAACAGGGGGCGCATCTGGGTCACCTCGAGGTTGTCCGGACAGCACTCGAACATCAGGTCGGCGATACCCAATATACCGTTTGTCGGCGTGCGCATTTCATGCGAAATGAGCCGCAGGAAATCCCGTTTGGTGGCATTTGCGAGCGCCAGACGGTCGTGGGCTTCTGCGAGCTCCCGGCTCTTCCGGCGCACCAGTTCATCGAGATGGGCATTCTGGTTTTCCAGCTCCCGTTGCACGCGCTGCAGGGTCAGATGGGTGGAAATCCGCACGCTGAGTTCTTCGGGCTGGAACGGTTTAGTGACATAGTCCACACCGCCGTAGGTGAAGGCTTTGACTTTTTCGTCGACCCGCTCCAGCGCGCTGATAAAGATAACGGGAACATCACGCAACAACTCATGCTCTTTCAATCGACGACAAACCTCAAAACCATCCATCTCCGGCATCATGATGTCGAGAAGGATGAGATCAGGCGTTGCTCGGGCGGCCAGCTCGAGCGCGCGTGCGCCGCTAGTGGCCACCGAGAGTTTATAGTCGGCTTCCAGCAGTCCAATGAGGACATCGAGGTTCTCAGGATTGTCATCAACAGCGAGCACGTGGGGGCGTGTGTCTTCCATGCGATTTCTCTTTCAGTTTTTTGGGCGAATCGTTGTTAGCATAACGAGGGCGTCTTCGAAGGCAAACTTTCTGATCAGCGGCCTCAGGCGGGTTGCCGCAGGTAAAATGATTTCAAGTTCCGTCAGACAAGTGAGCGCGTGCGGGCTGCCTTCCTGCAGGAGGGTTTCGAGCCGCGCGATGAGGGGCTCGCTCTCTTGGCAGGCGGAGGGAGCATCTCCGGTGGTTGGTTCTTCGTTTCGGGACAAAAGGGCCTGCCGGATTTGCCGGATGAGCGGTTCGAACAGCTCCTCCAAGGTATGGAGCTGCTTGAGCGCGATTTCGCGCTGATGCTCTTCGAGCGCCTTTTCTACGGCTGCGGCCGCTTTTTGGAGAGCTGCGGCCTCTATCGTTCCGGCAATCCCCTTGAGGCTGTGAGCCAGCCGCTGGACGGTCCGG
>NZ_JBFJYW010000375.1:0-3109 GCF_041622395.1 Pontiella sp.
AAGTGGAATTCGGCCCCCGGCAGATCGGCCAGAAACACCAGATGAATGGGGGCCTCCAATTCCATGCCGTCGGCAACCTCGATGAAGGCGCCATCCGTAAAGTAGGCGGTATTGGCGGCAACAAACGCGCTTTGCGAATCGGCCAGCGTACCGATCCGCGGATCCACCAGATCCATTATCGAGCCGATGCGCACGCCCGGCGGCAACGCGCCGAGGCTGGATTTTTCCACCGACAACTTGCCGTTCTCAAAGACCACCGTAATTCCGCCCAGCGGATCGAACGCCAAACCGGACGACTGCCACTGGCGGGAAAACTCCGCGCCGGCGACAGGCGACACATCGGTGAAGCGCCACAACTCTTCTTTCGTGGTCGGGAACCCGTTGGCCTTGAAGTCGGCCTCGGCTTTATTTCTCAATTCATTCAGATTCATAGTTCACCAAACATCCGCTAAGCCGCCCGAAGGCGGAACGGCAATCTTGTTTTACTCGCCATGCCAAAAGGCATAGCCGTCGTTTTCAAGTTCGAGCGCCAATTCCTTTCCTCCGGATTTGACGATCTGCCCGTGGACGAGAACGTGCACGTGGTCCGGAACAATGTAGTCGAGCAGGCGCTGGTAGTGCGTGATGACGAGGAACCCGCGGTCCGGCGAACGCAGCGCGTTCACGCCATCGGCAACGATCCGCAACGCATCGATGTCGAGGCCGGAGTCGGTCTCGTCGAGAATGCCGAGTTTCGGCTCAAGCATGGCCATCTGGAAGATCTCGTTGCGCTTTTTTTCGCCGCCGGAAAAGCCGGAGTTGACCGCGCGCTCCAACAGGTCGTCGCGGATCTTCACGATTTTCTTTTTGTCTTCGACCAGGTCGAGGAAGTCCATGGCATCGAGCTGGTCCTTGCCTTGGTATTTCCGCACCGCGTTGACGGCGGCCTTGAGGAAATACATGTTGCTGATGCCCGCAATCTCGACGGGGTACTGGAAGGCCAGGAACATGCCGGCACAAGCGCGCTCGTGCGCCGCCAGCTCGTCGAGATCCGCCCCATTGAACAAGATCCGTCCGGCGGTCTTCGTGTAGGCCTCGTTGCCCGCCAGCACGTTCGAGAGCGTGCTCTTGCCGGAACCGTTCGGCCCCATGATGGCGTGGACTTCGCCAGGGTTGATGGTCAAATTGATCCCCTTGAGGATCGGCTTATCCGCCACACTCGCGTGCAGGTCTTTGATTTCTAGTAACGCCATGGTTTATTTCTCCAATTCAAAAATTATCCGACCGAACCTTCGAGACTGATGCCCAGCAGTTTTTGCGCTTCGACCGCAAACTCCATCGGCAGCTTTTTGAACACTTCCTTACAGAAGCCGTTCACGATCAGGCTGACCGCCTCCTCGGTATCGAGGCCGCGCTGGTTGCAGTAGAAAATCTGGTCCTCGCCGATCTTGGTGGTCGTTGCTTCGTGCTCCACCTGCGCCGTCGGGTTGTTCACATCGATGTACGGGAACGTATGCGCCCCGCATTGGTCGCCGATCAGCATGGAATCGCACTGGGAAAAGTTCCGCGCGTTCTCGGCCGTCTCGACCACCTTGACCATGCCGCGATAGCTGTTTTGCGCCTTTCCGGCGGAGATGCCCTTGCTGATGATCGTGCTCGACGTGTTTTTTCCGATGTGGATCATCTTGGTCCCCGTATCGGCCTGCTGCATGTTGTTGGTGACGGCGACCGAATAGAACTCGCCCACGGAATTGTCGCCCTTGAGGATGCAGCTGGGATATTTCCAGGTGATCGCGGATCCGGTTTCCACCTGCGTCCATGAAATCTTCGAATTGTCGCCGCGGCAATGGCCGCGCTTGGTAACGAAGTTATAGATTCCGCCTTTGCCGTCCTTGTCGCCGGGATACCAGTTCTGCACGGTGGCATACTTGATCTGGGCATTTTCGTGGGCAATCAACTCCACCACGGCGGCGTGCAACTGGTTTTCGTCGCGTTGCGGCGCGGTGCAGCCTTCGAGATAGCTCACGTAGGCCCCCTCGTCGGCCACCAGCAAGGTGCGTTCGAACTGCCCGGTGTTGGCGGCGTTGATCCGGAAATAGGTGGACAACTCCATCGGGCAGCGCACCCCGGGGGGGATGTAGCAGAAGGAGCCGTCGGAAAAGACCGCCGAATTGAGCGACGCGAAATAGTTGTCCTTGTAGGGCACCACCGAGCCGAGATATTTTTTCACGAGCTCCGGGTGATCCTTCACCGCTTCGGAAAAAGAACAGAAGACAATGCCCATCTCCTCCAGCTTGCCCTTGAAGGTGGTGGCGACCGAAACCGAGTCGAACACGGCATCGACCGCAACAACCCCGGCCAGCATCTCCTGCTCGCGCAACGGAATGCCTAGCTTTTCGTAGGTTTCGAGCAGTTCCGGATCCACCTCGTCGAGGCTTTTCGGCGCATCGATCTTCTGCTTCGGAGCGGAATAGTAGCTGACGGCCTGGTAGTCGATCGGCGGGAATTCCACCTTGGCCCAAGTCGGCTCTTCAAGCGTTACCCAATGGTGGTAGGCCTTGACGCGCCAATCCGTCAGCCATTCGGGTTCGTTTTTGCGTTTCGAGATCGCGCGCACCACCTCTTCGCTCAAGCCGGGAGGCAGGCTGTCGGATTCGATGTCGGTGACAAAGCCATACTTGTACTCGCCATCGGAAAGCTCATCGAAGGATTTTTCGTCTTCTATTTTCATATAAGGCTTTTTTGGTACTATTTACGGGTGAACGGTTGCTTGCGAATAAAGGGGTATGGGTTTCATTAGCCGGCCGCGATGTCGGCCAGGGAAATTCCGCCGAGGGCGCCGATAATCTTGCTGTTGACCTTTTTCCAGCTGGTACTGACGGGGCAATTTCGCGTGCATCCATCCGCACTGGAACAATCGGTGATGGCCACGGGGCCTTCAACGGCTTCGACAATTTGCGAGGCGAAAATTTCGTTGGCCGGACGGGCCAGCGAGTAGCCGCCCTTGCTGCCCTGATGGGATTGGAGAATATTGCCCTGCGTTAGGATCTTAAGGACTTTGCTTACGGTCGGGAGCGGTATGCCAATCGCCGCGGAAAGATCCTTGGCATTGTGCAACTCCGATTGATCA
>NZ_JBFJYW010000376.1:0-3089 GCF_041622395.1 Pontiella sp.
CTTTTGATTTAGAAACCACCGGGACAAAACCGTCTGCAGACATGATCGTCGAGGTGGGGGCGGTGCTTTTCGATGGGGCCCGTCCCGTCAAGGGATTCGGCTCGCTGGTGGATCCGGGGATTCCGATTCCCCCCGATGCGTCGGCGGTTAATGGAATCTCCGACGAGATGGTGCGCGGGAAGCCGAAGATTTCGGACGTGCTGGCCGACTTCGCGGAGTTTTGCGGCGACCTGCCGCTGGTGGCGCATAATGCGCCGTTCGATTACAAGTTCATGCTTGAAGACGTGAAATTACACCGGTCGGCGGCTCCCAAGGGCGTGGTGCTCGATACGCTTCCGTTGGCGCGCCAGCTTTTCCCGGGTTTGGCCAACTACAGGCTGGGCACGCTGGTTCGCCATTTCGGCTTTCCCAGCGGCACCTTCCATCGCGCGGAGGAGGACAGCTCCTATTGCGGGCTGCTGTTTGCCAAGATCATCGAAACGCTGGAGATGCGCGGCGAACCTTGCGCCGCACCGGATCTCGTCAAGCTGATCGGGTCGGCCGAGATGCGCTTTCCCCAGTTTGCCCCGCAGCCCGACCAACTCGACCTCTTCTAAGCCGGCATCCGTACGGCTAGCGCACGGGGCGGTTTCGCTGCGTCGGTGCGCAGAGCTTGGCCAGCAAGGTTTCGAACATCAGATCCGGCGGGATCGAGCCGCCGGATACCATTTTTTCGTGGGTGTCCACCACCAGCCGTTTGCTGGCGGACAGACGCGTAATGGAATAGGGCGCGGCTTGGTTCGCGATCTTCGAGGCGCGGAACCAGTGCATCTTGCGGGGATCTTCCGGCATCGACTCGAAATAGTCGTCGATATCCGGCGCATTCGCCCACTGGATGCGGTTGCCGTTCATTCGCAGCCAGCCGATATCCATGTATTCGCGGAAGCGCAGCATGTTGTTGAACATGGTTTCGAGCTGGATAATCAAACCGATGGCGGTCTGCTTCTGGAAAAGCAGTTGCCGGAAAATCCGGATGGCGTCGGGCAGGCGCCGCTCCGCTACTGCGTCGGTGAAGTCCCAGGTAATCGCCTCGCCGGAGGACGACGTCATCAGCTGGACATCGGCCAGCACGATGGTTTTGTCGGCCCCTTTGAACAGCACCATCTTTTCGACTTCGTTCATGATCTGGCGCGTCTCGAACCCGGTTTTGTCGATGAATGCGGCGGCGGCGTCGCCGTCGATCGAGTAGCCCTCGCGCTTGAACAGGTCCTGCGCGCGCTTGAGCGCCAACGGCCGCGCTTCGTAGTCGCGCTCCGGAATGTCGTATTCCTCGATTTCAACCAGGTCTTTGATCGCCTTGTAGAACGCCGAGCGTTTGTCCATCCCCGGCCCCGACACCACCAAAAACTGGTCCGGTGCCAACCCCGCCTTCAGGTCGCTTGAGAGATCGCCGAGCAGTCGCTTGACCTGATCGTTCTTCATCACCACGGCGTTTTTCAGGAACGCGCAGTCGCGGAACCAAACCACCTTCTTGCCGCCGAACAGTCCGACGGTTCGGAAGGCCGCAAGGCACTGGTCGATCGCGGCGGCGGCGTCGTCGATCTTCGCCGCCGCGCCGTCGATGATTTCGAGCGAGAACGACTGCTCCGCCGCGGGGCAGAGCTGATCCACCTTCTTGCGGGCATTCAGCCCCACGAGGTACTCATCGTTGCCGCAATAAAAATATACGTTGTCCGCCATGCAAACCTTCCGTTTTCAATTCCGCCGAAGATATGATTTAATCCCTTTCGTTTAAAGAGCATTCAGCGGAAGAGCGCAAAGCACGCAAAGAAAACCGGGTCGGCACTGGCTTAGCGTTCTTTGCGAACTTCTGTGGGAAATCGGAGGATTTGCATGCAAAAGACCATCTGGGCGCCGTGGCGCATCGAATATATTCTGTCCGAAAAGGAGGGCGGTTGCTTTCTGTGCAAGATGTTCGCGGAGCGCAACGACCGCGACCACCTGTTGCTGAAACGCGGCAAAACCTGCGCCGTCGTGATGAACCGCTATCCCTACACCGGCGGCCATCTGATGGTTACTCCCTATCGCCATCTCGAACACCTGAAGGACATGACCCCCGAGGAGCGGCTCGAACTGACCGACCTCACCATCGAGGCCGTCGAAATCCTCAAGGCCACGCTCAAGCCCGACGGTCTGAACCTCGGCTACAACCTCGGCGGCGCCGCCGGCGCGGGACTCAAAGACCACATCCACCAGCACATCGTGCCGCGGTGGGTCGGCGATACCAACTTCATGCCCGTCCTCTCCGACACCCGCGTCATGCCGCAGGCGCTGATGGAGCAATACGACGCGTTGCATCCGCTCTTCAATCCATGAACCAACATTTCACCGAAATAACCCTCAAGGCCACCGGCGCTGCCGCCCTCGGCGAATCCGAGGTGATCCAGCGCCTGTGGAGCGGCTATGGCAAGATTGTGCGCGTCGGGTTGGAATATGAGGTGGAGGGACGGGCTCCGTCCCTCCAAAGCGTCGTCGTCAAGCATGTGCACTGGCCGGACGAAAAGCACCACCCGCGCGGCTGGAATACGGGGCGGTCGCACGAGCGCAAGGTGACGTCCTACCAGGTCGAAACCGCGTTCTACGAGCAGTGGGCCAACCGCTGCGACGCTTCCTGCCGCGTCCCGCATTGCCTCGCGCTCGAAACCCACGGCGACGAGGTGTTCATGGTGATGGAAGACCTCGATGCCTCCGGCTTCGGCGGGCGGCGCAACGCGGTAACGCCTGCGGAAATCCGCGCCTGCTTGTCGTGGCTCGCCCATTTCCATGCCGAGTTCATGGGCCAGAAGCCCGTCAACCTGTGGCCGACCGGAACCTATTGGCATCTCGAAACGCGGCCCGACGAGCTGGCGGAACTCGACGACCCAAGGCTCAAGGCCGCCGCTTCGGCCATCGACCGCAAACTGGGCGACAGCCGCTTCCAAACCTTTGTGCACGGCGATGCCAAGCTGGCCAACTTTTGTTTTGCTCCCGACGGCCGCGTCGCGGCGGTCGACTTCCAGTATGTCGGCGGCGGATGCGGCATGAAGGACGTCGCCTATTTTCTGGGCAGC
>NZ_JBFJYW010000377.1:0-3074 GCF_041622395.1 Pontiella sp.
ATGGGCTTTCAGGGATTCGGCTACACGCTGGCATTGCGCGCGTTGGTGCACCACCTGGAACGTTAGCCGCAAGCGGCCGCTCGGCGGAACCGCCGGAAGGCGGGACTACGGCTTTTTCCTGACGACGAGCTTGCGGAAGGCTTCGTCGAAAATCTGCAGGTCGGGAATATTGCGCTCGAGGCGACGTGCCATGTCTTCGATCACCTGCATGGCCTGCAAGGCCGTGGCCTGCGTATGACGCTTGGCCTGTTCGGCCAAAACCGAAAGCCGGTCGCGGTAGATCAGTTCGTCCGAACCGACCCCCGACGCGAGCATCAGCACATCGCGATGCCAATCGAGCATGACGCGAAAGACATCGGCCTGCACTTCCTTGAGACGCGCATTGATGCGGGCATCGAGAATGTCCTTGAGCTTGGATTCATCCAACGCCTCGTCGGCCCGATCCAATTCCCCCTCCACCGCATCGGCGATCCCGGCCTTGACGACATCGAACAGGGCTTTGAGCTGGCTGGCGAGGCGCGCCGCACCGAGCCCGCCCGTCGGCGGCAACTCGTGGAGGATGCCCATCAACGGAGCATGCCAAACCTGATCCATCGCGTCGGCCTGCCCCTCGGAAAGCACGATCTTCTGGCAGCGGGAAATGATGGTCGGGAGCAACCCCTGCGGCGAATCGGTGACCAGCAACAGGATGGTATTTTTCGGCGGCTCCTCGAGCGTTTTGAGCAAAGCGTTTTCCGAGTTGTTGTTCATGCAGTCGGCACAAAGAACAACGCCGGCCTTCCAGCCGCCCTCGAACGAGGTTTGCGTCATGCGCCGGATCAGCCCGCGCACATCGTCGGCCAGGATTTGGCGCGACTTGCTCTGCGGCTCGATCCAAAGGGTGTCGACATGCTTGTGCGATTCCACCTGGCGACAGGCGACGCATTCGTTGCAGGGCTTTTGAGCCGACTCGCAAAAGAGCAACTTCAGAAACGATTCGGCGAACTGCAAGGCGTTGCCGCGCGGCGAGCCGACAATGACATAGGCGTGCGCCAAGCGCCCGGTTTCGTAGCCATTGCGAATGCCCGCCCACGCATCGGCATAAAGATCTACCACGCCCATGTTCAAAGCAGCGCCTCCTTCACGGCGGACCAGACGGCGGCTTCGACCGCGTCAATGGTGCGATGGGCATCGACGACGCGGAAGCGCGCCGGCTCGCGGTCGGCCAGCTTGCGGTAGCCGTCGCGCACCCGGTGATGGAATTCGCGCGCTTCGCGTTCGAAGCGGTCGTGCGACTCTTCGCTATCGGAATAGCGCTCTTCCAAACGGCCGAATCCCGCCTCGATATCGAGGTCGAGCAAAAGGGTGAGGTCGGGTTTGCGCTCGTAGATGGCAAACGTGTTGATGGCGTCGAGGGTGGCGAGGTCCATCCCCCGGGCAAAACCTTGATAAGCCATGGTGGAATCGATGAAGCGGTCGCACAGCACCCAACCGCCGCGTTCGACGGCCGGCAAAATAACCCGGTCCATCAGCTGCGCGCGGCTGGCGGTAAAGAGCAGGAGCTCGGCGCGGTCGGCAAGGGGTTCCCCGGCCGCGTCGTGCTGCAAGAGATTGCGGATCTGCTCGCCCGTCGCGGTACCGCCGGGCTCGCGGGTGCAGAGCACCTCGATTCCCTGCCCTTCGAGCTTTTCGGCAAGCAGGCGGATTTGCGTGGATTTCCCGCTGCCTTCCGGCCCTTCGAATGTGATCAGTTTTCCAGACATAATTCGCCCCCGTTGGAAGCCCCTCCGCAACGGCGGTCCTACAGCTTCCGAAGCTTGGGGCCTTCGGGGGTGTCTTTCACGGTCCAGCCAAGTTCGGCCAAGCGATCGCGGATGCGGTCGGATTCCGCCCAATCCTTGTCGGCGCGGGCCTGGGTGCGGGCCTCGAGCAACCCCGCGACTTCCGCGGGAGCCGCTTCCTCCTGCGGGACGAGGAACCCGAGCACGGTGTCGAGTTCCTTCCACAGATCGATCACCGCGAGCGCCTGTGCGCCCGAGAGCGGGGTTTCGACCATGGCCTTGTTACCCGCATGAACGGCATCGAAAATGGCGGCCATTGCGCCGGAAATATTCATGTCGTCGTCCATGGCCGCAACGAATTTGGAGCGGCACGGCTTGGCCCATTCCGGCAACTCGCCGCGTTGGGTTTCGGTTCCGACGGCTTCGGTGACGGTGGCGAAGAATTCATCGAGACGCTTGAGCGCGGCGCGGTTGGCGTCGAGCGACTTGAAGGCAAAGTTGAGCGACTGGCGGTAGTGCGACGAGAGGAGCTCGTAGCGGACTTCGCGCCCCGAGTAGCCCATGTCGAGAATCTCGCGCAGGGTATAGAAGTTGCCGGCGGACTTGGACATCTTGGCGCCGTTCACGACGAGATAGCCGCAATGCATCCAGTATTTGGAATACGGCTTGCCGGTGGCGGCTTCCGACTGGGCAATTTCGTCTTCGTGGTGGGGAAAGATATTATCCACTCCACCCGTATGGATATCGAAGCTATCGCCCAGCAGCTTCATGCTCATGGCCGAACACTCGATATGCCAGCCGGGGCGCCCCTTGCCCCACGGAGAATCCCAGACCACCTCGCCGTCTCCGGGAACGTATGCTTTCCAGAGGGCGAAATCGGCGGCGTTGTCTTTGTCGTACTCGTCTTGGTCGACGCGCGCCCCCGCCTGCATCCCTTCACGGTCAAGATGGGCGAGCTTGCCGTATTCGGCAAACTTGTCGATGCTGTAGTAGACCGATCCGTCCTCGGACTGGTAGGCGTAGCCCTTTTCGAAAAGCACCTCGATAATGGCGATCATTTCCGCGATGTAATCGGTCGCCGCCGGATAGTGTTCGGCCGGCTCGATATTGAGCTTGGCCAAATCGGCGAAGAAGGCATCGATATATTTCTTGGTGTATTTCTTCAGCGGCAGGCCCTGCTCGATCGAGGAGCGGATGGTTTTGTCATCGACGTCGGTGAGGTTTTGGACCTGGGTGACCCCGAAACCGCAGAACTTGATGTATCGGCGGAGCAGATCCTCGAACATGTAGGCCCGGAAGTTGCCGATGTGGGCG
>NZ_JBFJYW010000378.1:0-3064 GCF_041622395.1 Pontiella sp.
CCGTGGGTACGGGAACTCGCAACGGATTTGCGAGCTACGGCGTAGCGCGGATATCCGATCCGCGTGCCGCACATGCGTGCAGCTGCCGTGGGTGGGCGCTGTGTTGAATCCGATCGCCAAATCGAGATACGTGGAAAGGTGTCGGTCCCGAATGGCACTTAGTAACCGAGTTTTAGCCTGAAAACATTGACTGGAATTGTGACCTTGAGGTTTTAGCGTCAGCTGGATTCCGTGCGTCCTCAACACGATAGATCCCAGAAGGATCCGCCCCTGTATTATTGTGCCATTCGGGTCAGTCCCGTAATAACGTAATTCCCCGATTCTGTGGGCGCAGCGGGTGTGATTAGGTCGTGTTCAGCGTGGAGTTAAATGTGAACAGAACGAGTTTGAGAGCGCGTTCAATAATAAGTCGGAGCCGGAGGATCGGTCCATGTTTGTTTTTAACCACGAAATACATTAAAGAACCGAAACGGTGCGTGTGCTTTATTAACAGGACTATTTGGTGACAAGACGATTTCCGGTGCGGACGATTTTACCACAGAGCACGCGGAGCCACAGAGGATGGGAATGTAGAGCCTGCGCTACGAGCTGGCTTGCGGTGCTAAGAATTTTGGAGTGCGGCGGGTTCACGCCGCTTTTAATCCCGTGCGGGAGGTTTATTCTTTTGCTTCAATATTCGCTGAAAAGATGAATGTTGCACTTCTGTTTTGGGTAAAAACGGGTGAATCGGGGCTATGGAGGTGAAATCCGGTTTTTGCGGCTCGTGCGAAGGATCTAAACGGGCTGAAATCCTGTCGTTTTGGGTTGCGCAAAAAAACCGAGGTGGTAGTTTTTTCAGAGATTTTTGCAAAATTGGGGATGCTCTAATCATACAAAACAGGGAAATAGACCATGGCAAGAAGTGAATTTATTCAAAAAATCATTGATGCGGCGAAACTTAAGCATCGAAATATCGTACTGCCGGAGGGCAGCGATGAGCGTGTTTGCGAAGCCGCAAACATCATCAACGTGGAGGGCATCGCCTCGGTAACCTTGCTTGGAAATGAGCAGCAGATTGCCGAGGTTTTTTCGTCGAAGGGCTGGAGCCTCGACGGCATTACCGTCATCAATCCGGAAACCTCCGACAAGCTTCAGGAATACGCGGACGCGTTCTTTGAAATGCGCAAGGCGAAGGGCATTACGCCCGAGCAGGCGCTGGCGACGGTCAAGCAGGTGACCTATTTCGGAACGATGATCATGCAGTCGGGCGATGCCGACGGCATGGTTTCCGGCGCGGCCCACTCGACGGCCGACACGGTTCGGCCGGCGTTGCAGGTTATCAAGGCCGCCAAGCGCGGCGGCACGGTGTCGAGTTTCTTCCTCGAATGCGTGAACGGGGTTCCTTACGTCTTCTCCGACTGCGGTCTGGTGGAAGATCCGGATGCCGACCAGCTTTCGCAGATTGCGGTCCAGAGCGCCAATTCGGCCATCCAGTTCGATATTCCTCCGATGACGGCGATGCTTTCGTATTCCACCTACGGCTCCGCAAAGAGCCCGCTGGTTGAAAAGGTGCAGGAAGCAACCAAGCTGGCCAAGCAGCGCGTGATCGATGAGTGCCCGGACAAGGGCATTGTCATCGACGGCGAGCTTCAGCTCGACGCGGCGATCGTGCCGTCGGTTGCCGCCAAGAAGGCGCCGGAAAGTCCGCTGAGCGGCAATGCCCGCGTATTGATTTTCCCGGACCTCAATGCCGGTAACATTTCCTACAAGATCGTGGAGCGCATGGCGGGGGCAGAAGCTTTCGGGCCCTTGCTGCAGGGGCTCAACAAGCCGGTCAACGATCTTTCGCGCGGCTGTTCCGTCGAGGATATCGTCGGCGTGGCCGCGATCACCGTTCTTCAATCACTCTAGCCTGAGAAAGACGACTTATGAAAATTCTAGTTCTTAATTCCGGATCCTCCTCGATCAAGTTCAAGCTCTATCAAGTGGCCGCTGCGGACAACCAGTTCCACGCCCTGTGCGAAGGCCAGGCCGACCGCATCGGTATCGATGGCTCCACGCTCTCCTATGAGCGCAACGACGAAGGAAAAGAAAAACAGTTCATCGATCTCGCCGACCACAAGGTGGCCATCGATGCAATCCTCAAGCAGCTCATCGATCCCGAAACCGGGGTGCTGGAAAACCTGGAAGATCTTGGCGGCGTTGGGCACCGCGTGGTGCACGGCGGCGAGGATTTCACCGCGTCGGTCGTCATCGATCGCGAGGTCGTCAAGGCGATCGAGCGCAACTCGATGCTTGCTCCGCTGCATAACCCGCCCAACCTGATGGGGATCAAGGCGATGTCCTCCCTGCTGCCCAACATGCCGCAGGTTGCGGTTTTCGATACGGCGGTTCATCAGACCATGCCGAAAAAGGCCTACATGTACGCGTTGCCGCTGGCACAGTACAAGACCTACAAGATCCGCAAGTACGGCTTCCACGGAACCTCCCACGGCTATGTCGCGAACAAGGCCGCCGAGCAACTCGGCAAGCCGCTGAAGGATCTGAAGATCATTACCTGCCACCTCGGCAACGGCGGTTCGCTGGCGGCTTTCATGGGGGGCGTTTCGGTCGATACCTCGATGGGCTTCACGCCGCTCGACGGCATTATCATGGGCACCCGTTCCGGCACGCTGGATCCCTATGTTCCGCTGCACATCATGGAATCGCAGGAGCTCAAGCCCTCGCAGGTGAGCACGATGATGAACAAGCAGGGCGGCCTGCTGGCCATCTCCGGCAAGAGCGATATGCGCGACAACGTCGCGGGGGCCGCGGCGGGCGATACCGATTGCCAGCTGGCCATCGAGATGTTCTGCTACAGCATCCAGAAATTCATCGGCTCCTACATTGCGGCGATGAACGGCGTCGACTGCATCGTCTTCACGGCGGGCGTCGGCGAAAACAATGCCATGCTGCGTGCCACAATCCTTGAAAACTTCACCTTCCTCGGGTTGGAAGTGGACGCCGCGAAAAACGACGCCAACGAAACCGTGCTGACAACGGCGGCTTCCAAGGTGACGGCGCTCAAGATCCACACCAACGAAGA
>NZ_JBFJYW010000379.1:0-2903 GCF_041622395.1 Pontiella sp.
AGCCTCGAACTCGACGACCGGGTACGGGAAATCATGGACGAGCCGTTTGGCCTGGTGCGGAGCGACTTCCAGGGCACCGAAATCATCCAGCACATCGAGCACCCGGGCTCGGAGTACGAATCGTTCTCGTGGCAGACGCACGTCGGCAACACCTTCGTAATGGGCAACACCCGCGAGTGGGTCGAGCAGTGCATCGTCAAACTCGGCGCCGCGCAAATCGAGGAACCCCGGGGCAACCCGGTCCTCGACATCAACCTTCCGCTGGCGAAAATGATCGAGGGCACCCTCGGCGACGGCGAAGCCGGCATTGGCGAACGCGCCTTGTTCGAGGCGCTCGGCCTGCTGGACATCGAAAACTTTTCCTCGAAGATCGAATTGCAGGACGACCAACTCGTGGCCGACAACGTGCTGCGGATCGGCGCCATGAGCAAGGGCCTTTTCGCGGTCCTCGACGTCGAGCCGTCCACGCTGCCGACCGTCACCTTCATTCCGGAAAACATCGCATCGATCGAGGTGGGGCGTTTCAATCTGCTGGGGCTTTGGCAGGAGATCCCCAACGTACTCGCCGCCGCCCAACCGGAGATGAAACCGCAGTTCGACATGATCGTCGCCATGATCCAGGCGCAGGCGGGCATCAACCTCGAACAGGATCTGTTCGCCCACCTCGGCAAGAAATATATCTCGTTCGCCACCTTCGAAGGCCAGGTGCAGGAAACGGTTGTCGCCGTCGATCTCCAAGACGGCGCGGCCTTCAAGAAGGGGTTCGAAACCGCACTCAACGCCCCGGCGATGCAGCCGTATGTTTCGGCGGCTCTCGAGATCGAGGACTTCCTCGACCACACCATCTACACCCTCAAGGAAGGCGAACCCGACGACAAGATGGGCGTTGCGGTTTCGGGCGGCTACCTGCTCTACGGCACCCCCGGCGGGTTGCGCCAGGTGATCCGCAGCATCACCAGCGAAGAGGCCGCAAACCAGCTTTTCGAGCGCATCAAGCTGGTCAAGGGATTGCGCGAAAACGTATCGCCGCGCGCCTTCGCCTACAGCGCCATCGACTGGCAAAAGAGCATGGACGCCATCCTCAAGGAAATCAACCAGCCCGGCTACGTCGCGATGATCCGGCAAAAATGGGCCACCAGCGGATCCGCCTTCCCGCCGCCGGACTTCGACAAGCTGCCGCCGGCCGACCACATCGCCTCGTTCTTCAACGTCTCCTACCAATACGTCGAGGCCGGCATGCAGGGGCTGCACCAGAAGATTATCCTCAAATACTAGTGAACCACGAATACCGAACAAGGAACGCATCATGTCGAAGTTTGCCCTCCTTCTAACCGGCGTTGCCATCGCCTCCGCGGCCGCGGCCGAAGACCCCCAACGCGACTTCGGCTTCCGCCCGCTGGAGATCCATACGTTCAAACACGGCACGACGCGGCTGATCGTTACCGACCTCAACAACGACGGCCTCGACGACCTCCTGTTCGCCAACAACCACGTCTCGCGCCTCGAAATCCTGATGCGCAAGCCCGGCGCGAAATCGCTCGGCGACCTGCCGGAGCTGAAGGAGTGCTTCGAGGACCGCGGCATGATCGTCGACCAGGGCCTGAAGGCCCTGCGCGTGGGCGACCTCGACGGCGATGGGCTCAAGGATCTCGTTACGTTCGGAACCTCCATCGGCCTGCAGCTCCGCTACCAGCGGGCGGACGGTTCGTTCAAGACGCCGGAGCGCATCTTCGCCAAAGACCTCGCCGACGTCACCACCATCCAGCTCGGCGACCTCAACGGCGACGGACGGCTCGACATCCTTCTCTGCCGCCACGACAAGGCCGACCTGCTCTGGAACGCCCCGGCCAAGCCGTTCACGGAAAAGAAAACCCTCACCTTCGCCGCCGACAAAAGCTTTTTCGGCGACATCGCCGACATCAACAACGACGGCATCCCCGACCTGGCCTTCCACTT
The DNA here is from genome assembly GCF_041622395.1 of Pontiella sp. NCBI lineage: Bacteria > Pseudomonadati > Kiritimatiellota > Kiritimatiellia > Kiritimatiellales > Pontiellaceae > Pontiella > Pontiella sp. The sequence continues at coordinate 1,957 of NZ_JBFJYW010000379.1, forward strand.
CAACAGCGCGAGCAATCCGCTGAAAATCCGCTTTGGCAAAGGCGGCGGGCTCTTCGGCATCGAGCAACCGCTCGACCTGCCGCCGCGGCATTACATGGACATCCTTCAGGGCGAAGGCGCCGAGCCGCAGATCGGCATGGTCCTGCGCAACCGCCTGGCCTTCCGCACCTATGGCTTCACCCGCAAGGAGCTGCCCGCCCTGCTCGCCGCCCAGGAAGCCTCCCCCGGCCGCATCGGACTGGAGGGCACCAACCTGAAATCCTCGCCCGCCTGGATCGCGCACGATTTCGACAACGACGGCTTCGACGACCTGCTGGTGGCCGCGCCGGAACTGAGCCGGCTGCACCTCTACTCCGGTACCGCCGAGGGACTCGACCCCGAACCGAAACGGATCGACACCCTTTCGGAGGTCGTCCGCCTCTCGCGCATGCCGAACGGCGACGTGATGGTCGTTAGCAAGAAAGAAAAGATCGCCGCCGTCCATTCGGCCGCCGACCTCGAGCGCTTTCCGACCATCCTCAAGACGCCGGGCAATGTGCTGGCCGGCTGCCAGGACTGGCTCATCTGCAAGAACGACGAGAAACAGCTACTGCTGACCCGCATGGAACAGGACGGCCACCAACCCGCCTCCTACCCGCTCGACATGAAGAACGATCCCGACGACCTGCTCGCCTTCGCCCTGCCCGACGGCAAAACCGGATTGATCTTCTTCATGCCCTACGACGTGCCCAAGATGATGGTTTTCGCCGAAGGCACGCTCGAGGAGATCACCAGCGAATCGTTTCGCGCGCTCACCCAAAGGCTATCGCTCTCCAACATCCGGCTGGTCAACGCGGACGACGGCTCCAGCCTCGTGGTTTCGCAAGGAGCCCTGGCGCGGCGTTTCGAGTGGAAGGGCGACCGCTACGAAGCCACCCGCCAGTTCAACCCCGAGAACCCGCGCGGCG
>NZ_JBFJYW010000380.1:0-2875 GCF_041622395.1 Pontiella sp.
CTCCTTCAAAAATTCAAAAACCTGCGCGGAACATACCCAACGCGGGAAAGTCATGCAAGGGGTAGGTGAAGTGAAACGGCGCCCGGTTTAAAATCCCCGGGCCACTTCTGGAAATTCGGCGGGCTGGCTCAAACGGTATCATGAAAACGGGGCATCGATGCCGACGTTCCGGATTCGATGCCGGCCAACCTGCCGGATATGGTGAAGGTTGAACTTGGTAACTCAACCGGCAATGTGACATCATTTCCCCAATCGTCCAGAAAGGGTTGATGCGTCACTCGGTATTTATCTGCGAAGGGGGAAACATGAAAACGGTTCACGGCTTGTTCTTGCCAATGGTTGCCACGATAGCCGTTCTGATGGGCACGGCGAATGCGGCCGAACGTCCGAACATCATTCTGATCATGTCCGACGACATGGGCTATTCCGACATTGGCTGCTACGGCGGTGAGATCAATACGCCCAACCTCGACGGGTTGGCGGCCAACGGCCTGCGCTATTCCCAGTTCTACAATTCGGCGCGCTGCTGTCCCACGCGCGCTTCGCTGCTGACGGGGCTCCATCCCCACCAGACGGGCATCGGTCATATGGTTGAGGACAAGGGGTTCGACGGCTACCGCGGCGATCTGAACGAGCATTGCCTGACGATTGCCGAGGTGCTGAAGCCGGCGGGCTACAGCACCTACATGTCGGGCAAGTGGCATGTGACCAAGCAGCTGTTTCCCGAAGACGAGAGCGGCAAGTCCAATTGGCCGCGCCAGCGCGGGTTCGAACGATTCTATGGCACCATTCTGGGAGCAGGCAGCCTGTGGGACCCGACCACGCTGGTGCGCGGCAACACGCACATCACGCCGGACAACGATCCCGAATACCGGCCCGCCGAACCGTGGTACTACACCGATGCCATTTCCGATAACGCGGTGCGCTACATCCGCGAACACCCCGGCAACAATCCCTTTTTCATGTATGTCGCCTACACGGCCGCGCATTGGCCGATGCATGCGCGGGAGCGGGACATCGTCAAATACAAGGGCATGTATGACGATGGCTTCGAGCCGATTCGCAAAGCGCGTTACGAAAAGCTAAAGGAACTGGGCCTGATTCAGAAGGAATGCAAGCGTTCTCCAACCATTGGAAATTGGGACAAGGTGAAAGACAAAGCCTGGGAGGCGCGAAACATGGAGGTCTATGCCGCCATGGTCGATGCCATGGACCAGGGCATCGGCCGCATCGTGGCCGAGTTGAAGAAGCAGGGCGAACTGGAGAATACCCTCATCCTGTTCCTGCAGGACAACGGCGGCTGCGCCGAGGGCGGAAAATGGCTCGGGCGCGGTGACGGCGGCCAGCCGAGGGCCGACAAGCCGACCCTCCCGCCGATGGACCGGGACGAGCTGCAGATGGAGATGAAAAACAAAAAGACGCGCGACGGCTGGCCGGTCCGGAAGGGCGTCGGCGTCATGGCCGGTCCGCCGGATACCTACATCAGCTATGGCAAGGAATGGGCCAATGTGTCGAACACCCCGTTCAAGGAATACAAGCATTATGTCCACGAGGGCGGTATCAGCACCCCCTTGATCGCCCATTGGCCGAAAGGGATCAAACGGAAAAACCGCATCGAGCACCAGCCCGGACAGATCATCGACATCATGGCCACCTGCGTCGATCTTTCCGGCGCGCGGTATCCGTCGGAATTCAAGGGGCACGAGATCACGCCGATGCAGGGCACCAGCCTGGTACCAACTTTTGACGGCGGCGCCATCGACCGCGACACGCTCTACTTCGAGCACGAGGGCAACCGCGCCATCAGAAAGGGCAAGTGGAAGCTCGTCGCCAAAGGCGCCAACGGGGCGTGGCAACTCTATGACATGGATGCGGACCGCAGCGAAATGAACGATCTGGCCAAGTCGAATCCCGAACGGGTACTGCAACTGGCAAAGGAATGGAACGACTGGGCCGTCCGCGCCTTGGTCACGCCCGGCCCCTATGACAAAGAGGTGAAGAAATGAAGCATCTGGCGGACAGTCCCGAATCTGCGACGAAGCCGCGGGAATGGAAGAAATCAATCCGTGCCTGGATGAGGCCGCTGGGGGATTCAGGCGCTGTTGCCCCGCTTAAACGTAGAATGATTTTGGGCAAGAATAGGTTGCTTGGTGTTTTGCTGCTTGCGGCAATGGCATGCGTGGGTGCGGATGGCGACCGCCCGAATGTGTTGTTCATTATCGCGGACGACCTTGCGGATCGGCTGGGTTGTTATGGCGATCCCGTTGCCGTGACACCCCATCTGGATGCGCTCGCCCAAAAGGGCGTCGTTTTCAGGAACACCTATTGCCAATACCACACCTGCGGGCCGAGCCGGGCATCGATGATGTCGGGGAAATATCCCTTCGAAACCGGCTATACGCACAACAAGGGCGGAACCTATGGCCAATATCTGGCCGACTACACCTCGCTGCCGCGCCTGTTCCGGGAAAACGGATATGTAACCGCGCGGGTGGGAAAGATCTTCCACATGAGTATTCCCGGCGGTATCGGTGGACCAGGTACGGACGATCCGTCCGGCTGGGACGTTGCCGTGAACAATACCGGATGGGATGCGGTTGAGGAAAACTGGGAGAAGGCGACCACCTGTGGGGAAAAGGGCGGGTCCGGTGTTCGGATTCGGTATTCCGCCCCGGAGATCGACGATAAGGAAATGGCCGATGGCCAGGGATTGGCCGCCGCCGTTGAATTGCTCGGCAAGCACCATCCGCACAAGACGGGCCAACCGTTCTTCCTCGCCTATGGCATCTACAGGCCCCATCCGCCGATGATCGTTCCGAAAAAGCATTGGGATGCCATCGATCCCGCAACGATTGACATTCCTGCTGTTCCCGAA
>NZ_JBFJYW010000381.1:0-2867 GCF_041622395.1 Pontiella sp.
ATCACGCTCGAAAGCGTCGGCAATTCGACCTCTTGGCGGGCATCCTTTTTCTGACGTTTCAGGAATTCCTTGGCGAGGTTGCGGTAGGCGGCCGCCCCCACGCAATGCGGATCGTATTCGATGATGGGCTGGCCGAAACTCGGCGCCTCGCTCAGCCGGACATTCCGCGGAATCAGCGTTTCGTAGACGCGGTCGCCGAAATGCTTCACCACTTCCTGCACGACCTGCTGCGAAAGGTTGGTGCTGACGTTATACATCGTCATCAAGATGCCGCTGATGTGCAGATTCGGGTTCCCGGCTTCGCTGATCTGGTTAACGATGTCGACCATCACGCCGAGTCCTTCCAGAGCGAGATATTCGCACTGGATCGGGATGATCACCTCATGCGCGATGTTCAGCGCATTCATGAACAGGATGCCGAGCGAAGGCGGGCAGTCGAGAATGATGTAATCGTAGACCCCGCTCTCGATCACCGGATCCATCGCTTCCTGCAGGCGGTGCAAATAGTCGTCGCGCCGCGCTATGGCGATTTCCGCGCCGGCGAGATCCAACTCCGAAGGAATGATGTCGAGATTCTTGATCCCGGTTTCCTTGATCAGGCCCTGGGCATCGGTTTCGCCGAGCAAAGCCGGGAAGATGCTGGAGCCGAAACCCTTTTCCAACCCCAACCCGCTGGTGGCGTTCGCCTGTGGGTCGAGATCGACCAGCAGCACCTTCTTTCGCTTTTCCGCCAGGCAGGCCGCGAAGTTGATGCAGGTCGTGGTTTTGCCCACCCCGCCCTTCTGGTTTGCCAGGGCCACAACGGTAGTCTTCATACAATCATTCCTCATGAACTGGGCTTCAAAACCTATTCAGACGGCTCTTCCGGTTCCGGCTCCACGGCGGGGGCTTCGGGGGCCGGAGCCTCGACGGCTTCAACCGGGGTTTCGCCCTCGGCCACCGGCTCTTCGGGGGCATCCTCTTCCGGATCCAGGACCGCGGCGGAGACCAGCTTGTCGCCCGGCTTCAGGTTGAACAGTCGCACGCCCTGCGTGTTGCGGCCAATGACCCGCAAATCGCTGGCGCCGATGCAGATCATCTGCCCGCCTTCGGAGATGAGCATCAGGCGATGCTCGTCGGTAACGGCGTGGGCGCTGACGACCTTGCCGTTGCGCTCGGTGGTCTGGATGCTGATGATGCCCTTGCCGCCGCGGGTTTGCAGGCGGTACTCCTCGAAGCTCGTGCGCTTGCCGTAGCCATTTTCGGTGATCGCCATCATGGTCGACTCGGTATCGACGATCTCGATCGTCACCACCTCGTCGTCGCCTTCGAGGCGGACGCCGCGAACGCCGCGGGAGACGCGGCCCATCGGGCGGGCATCCGTTTCGTTGAAGCGGATCGCCTTGCCGTTGCGCATGCTCAGGATGATCTGGTCGTTGCCATTGGTCAGCTTGACGCCGATCAGCTGGTCGCCCTCGTCGATGTTGATGGCGTTGATGCCGGCCACCCGCACGTTTTTGTAGGCCGAAAGCACCGTCTTTTTGACCGTGCCTTTCTTGGTGGCCATGATCAGGTTGTGCGTATCGTCGTTGAGCTCGCGGACGCAGAGGATGGCGGCGAGCTTTTCGTCCTGCGCCATCGAAAGCACGTTGGCCAGCGAACGGCCGCGGCTTTGGCGGGTGCCTTCGGGGACATAGTAGGCCTTGAGCCAGTACATCCGCCCGGCTTCGGTGAAGCAGAGCAGGTAGTCGTGGGTGGAGGCCGAGAAGATGTGCTCCACGAAATCCTCATCCTTGGTGCTCATGCCGACCACGCCCTTGCCGCCGCGGCGTTGCTGGCGGTAGGTATCGGTCGGAACGCGCTTGATGTAGCCGGTGCTCGAAAGCGTGATCACGCAGGGTTCGTCGGCGATCAGGTCTTCGATGTCGATCTCGCCTTCGTCGATCGAAAGATCGGTGCGGCGGTGGTCGCCGTACTTGGCGCGGATCTGCTCCAGGTCTTCCTTGATGACTCCGAAGATCTTGCTGGGATGGTCCAGCAGGTCCTGGAGGTATTCCATCAGCGTTTTGAGTTCGGCGTATTCGGCCTCGATCTTGTCGCGTTCGAGCCCGGTCAGCTGGTAGAGGCGCATGTCGAGGATGGCCTTGGCCTGGATTTCGCTGAACCCGAATTTGGTCGTCAAGCGCTCCTGCGCCTCCTCGCGGTTGCTGGAGTCGCGGATGATGCGGACGACCTCGTCCATGTTGTCCATGGCCAGCAGGTAGCCCTCGAGAATGTGCGCGCGCGCCTTGGCCTTCGCGAGGTCGAACTCGGTGCGGCGGGTCACCACGTCGAAACGGTGGTCGATGAAGCACTGAAGCGCTTCCTTCAGGTTCATGACGCGCGGCTTGCCTTTGTCGATCGCCAGCATGATGCCGCCGAAGGTGGATTCCATCTGGGTGTGCTTGAAGATGTTGTTGAGCAACACGTTCGGAACGGCGTTGCGCTTGAGTTCGATGACCAGGCGGATGCCCTCCTTGCCGGACTCGTCGCGAATGTCGGAAATGCCTTCGAGCTTTTTGTCGCGGACGAGGTGAACCATCTTCTGGATCAGCAGCGTCTTGTTGAGCGCGTAGGGGATTTCGGTGATGATGATGCGGGCCTTGCCGTTATCGTCTTCCTCGATGTTGGCTTTGCCGCGCACTTTGATCTTGCCGCGGCCGGTCTGGTAGAATTCGCGGACGGCGTTCAGGCCGTAAACGGTACCGCCGGTCGGGAAGTCGGGCCCTTTGATCAGCTCGTGGAGCTCGTCGATCGTCGCCTCGGGATTGTCGATCAGCAGGATGGTGCCGTCGATCACCTCGCCGAGGTTGTGCGGCGGGATGTTGGTGGCCATGCCGACCGCGATC
>NZ_JBFJYW010000382.1:0-2841 GCF_041622395.1 Pontiella sp.
CTCTCAAAGTTTGGCGAAAAGTTTACTCGGAAGGCGGCCATCACGGAACTGATGGACGACCTGGGATCCGCCATGGCCAAGGGCGACATGCTGATGCTCGGCGGCGGCAACCCGGCGCACATCCCCGAAATGCAACTCCACTTCCGCCGGCGCATGGAACAGATCCTTGCCGAACCGCGCGGCTTCGAGTCGATGATCGGCAACTACGACGGCACCCGCGGCAACGAGGCCTTCATCGAAGCGCTTGCCGTCATGCTGCGCGAAACCTTCGGCTGGGACATCGGCCCCGCGAACATTGCCCTGACCAACGGCAGTCAGAATGCCTTTTTCTGCCTGTTCAACCTGTTTGCCGGCGAAATGCCCGACGGATCGAAGAACAAAATCATGTTTCCGCTGACCCCGGAATACATCGGCTACGCCGATGCGGGGCTCTCCGACGACTTTTTCATTTCCCGGCGGCCGACCATCGAGCTGATGGATGGCGGGCTTTTCAAATACCACGTCGACTTCAATGCGTTGAACGTTGGCGACGACATCGGCGCTCTTTGCGTATCGCGCCCGACCAACCCGACGGGCAACGTTTTGACCGACGAGGAAATCCGGCACCTCGACGCGATCGCGCAGGACAAGGGGATCCCGCTCATTATCGACAACGCCTACGGCACCCCCTTCCCGGACATCATCTACACCGAGGCGCGGCCACACTGGAACGAAAACACGGTCGTCTGCATGAGCCTCTCGAAGCTCGGCCTGCCCAACCTGCGCACCGGCATCGTGATTGCCCGCGAGGAGATTGTTTCGGCCATTGCCGAATTCAACGGCGTATTGCACCTGGCCCCCGGCGGGCTAGGCGCGCGCCTGGCGATGGAGATGGTGCGCAGCGGCGAAATCATGCAAATCAGCCGGGACATCGTGCAACCGTACTATCAGCGCAAAGCCCTCCAAACGCTGGAATGGTTCCGCGAGGAACTGGGAGATCTGCCCTGCCGCATTCACAAGCCGGAAGGCGCCCTCTTCCTCTGGCTCTGGTTCCAGGACCTCCCCTGCACCAGCCGGGAACTCTACGAACGGCTCAAGACCCGCAAGACGCTCATCGTTCCCGGTAGCTATTTCTTCCCGGGCCTGGAAAACGAATATTGGCAGCACAAGCACGAATGCATCCGCGTCAGCTATGCCCAGAACGACGAAACCGTCCACCAGGGCGTCAAGGTCATCGCCGACGAGGTGCGAAAGCTCTACCGGCATCAATAACGGGTCATCCGCAATGCGCAACCATGGTTTTTGACACGCCTGCGCGCTTCGGCTAGTCTTTTCCTGTTTTTCAGGTTTTGTGCATCACCGCTCAACGCATCAAAGGAACCCGATGAGAACCTACGTTTATTTATTGCTGCCCCTGCTCGTTGCCACCGCCCGCGCCGACGATGTCGTATTGCGCGGCGGCGCAAAGATCCAGGCGCCCGTGTTGAAGCAGGCCGACGACTCGATCGTGCTGGACCTCGGCTTCGACGTCCTGCGCATACCGAATTCCGAGATCCTCGCCACCTACGAGGACTCCGCGGTCGAGGGCACGGCGCCAACCGATGCCAACGCGCTCTACACGGTGCAGGTTCCCGAACGCATCACCACCGCCGAGGCCGCCAAGCTCTATGCCCCGGCCGTGGTGCTGGTCAAAACCGCGAGCGGGCTGGGCTCCGGCTTCTTCATCAACAAGGCGGGCTACCTCATCACCAACTTCCACGTCATTGCCGGGGAAAAGAAAATCTCGGTCACCCAGTTCCTGCAGGAAAACAAGATCCTGCGCCGGGTCGTGCACCAGGACGTGGAGATCGTGGCCACCGCCCCGTTCCACGATCTGGCCGTGCTGAAACTCAAGGAGTTCGATACGGAGATCACGCCGGTCGTCTTCGCGCCGGACGAAAACCTCAGCATCGGCGAGGCCGTGTTCGCGATCGGCAATCCGCTCGGGCTCGAACGCACCGTGACCGAAGGCGTGCTCAGCCAGACGCACCGCAACTTCGGCGGCATCCTCTATTTGCAAATCGACGCCGCGGTCAACCCCGGCAACTCGGGCGGCCCGCTGTTCAACGCGCGCGGCCAGGTGATCGGCGTCATCAACATGGGCGTGCCGACCATGGAAGGGCTCAACTTCGCCATCCCGGCGCGCCACCCCAAATATATCCTCGACCAGATCGACGCGTTCGCCTACGACGCCTCCAACCCCGAGTCCGGCTACGTCTATCCCGATCCGCCGCGCCGCCCGGGCCGTTTTTCCGCCGCAACCGAATTCAACTAACGCAACCGTTCCGCCGAAACCAAAGGAGCCCGACAATGTTTACCAAGACCCTTGCAATTGCCCTGCTGGCCATCCTGCCGCCGGCGGCCTTCGCCCTCGAGCGCACCGAACTGCTGCCGCCCGATGCACAGACCTATCTGCGCGTTTCAAACACCACCGACTTTTGGACGATGCTCCAGAAATCCTCGATCGGCAAACTGTGGCAGGATCGCCAATTCCAGGACTTCCTGGGCAACCCCGATGCCGAAACCTGGCAGGACTTCTTCTTCGACGGCGAAAAGGACGCGGAGGACGAGGTGCTCATCGAACAGATGAAAATGCTGAAGGGCGAGCTGGTATTGGGCTTCAACCTCGACCGCGAAGATCCATGCATCATTGCCGCCATGAGCGAAGCGGACTTCAAGCGCAGCCTCGAACTCGACGACCGGGTACGGGAAATCATGGACGAGCCGTTTGGCCTGGTGCGGAGCGACTTCCAGGGCACCGAAATCATCCAGCACATCGAGCACCCGGGCTCGGAGTACGAATCGTTCTCGTGGCAGACGCAC
>NZ_JBFJYW010000383.1:0-2820 GCF_041622395.1 Pontiella sp.
CGAACTTGACGCCGCCGCCCCTGCCGCGGCCGCCGGCATGCACCTGCGCCTTGACGACGAACTGCTCCGTCGAATGCGCCTGGGCCACCTGCGCAATCGCCGCCTCGGCCTGCGCCGGATCCGCGATGGTCATGCCGTCCTGGATCGGAATGCCGTAGCTTTTCAGCAGCTCCTTGGCTTGGTATTCATGTATTTTCATTCGATTCCTTTTTTTCAACCTGTTCGACGGTATCGTGTATGAAGCGCAGAATCTGCCGGATGGTCACCAGCCCGAACCCGCCGCTTTTCAGCCGGATCGGCACATGCCGGTGCCCGCTGATCGAGAGAATGTTGATGACGTCGCCGATGGAATTCGACTCGTCCATGATTTCATAGACCGGCCGCATGATCGCCGAGATCGGCTGGCGGTCGCGGTCGATGGAGGTGAGCACCACGTTCTGGATGATGTCGCGCTCCGAAAGCAGGCCGTACAGGCGCTTCGAGTCGCCCACCAGGATGCACTCGATATGCGCCGCTTTGAAATGGGCGATCGCCGAAGCAATGCTGTCGCGCGGCGAAAGCATTTTCGAGCGCTGGTAGTCGTAGTCGTAGAAGATTTTGCCCACGGTCGTCTTCAGGCTGGCGGTCAGCGGATCCGTGGATTTGAGCAGGGCCTGGATCTGTTCGTCCATGATGGACGACTCATCGTTCTCCTGCGCCCCGATGCCGGTGGAGCGCTTGATGGTTGCGCCGTTGTTGGAGACCGTCCAATATTCGGTCCCGCGCAGCAATGCCTGCAGATTGCGGCGGCCCTTCAGCGCGGTAACCGCCTTGATCTGCGCTTCGAGCTCATCTTCATAAACGGGTTTTTTGACGGCGTGGAAAATGCCCACCGGAAGCGGGAAGTCGGGCGCATCCATCTTGATCAGCATCGAAGCATAGACGGGGTCGGCGCGATACATGTCGTGCCGGACCAGGTCCGCTTCGGAGATGCCCTGTTCCCCGATGGTGACCACCACCGGATCGGTGCCGCGCAAAACGATGCCTTTGTTGCGTTTCTCGCCGAAGACCAGCGGCTGGCCCTGCTCCAGATAGAGCAGGCGGTCGTCGCGGGTCGACCGGTCCGAAATCTCGCTCCACGCTTTTTTATTGAAAATCACGCAGCTCTGCAGAATTTCGACGAAGGAGGTGCCATGGTGTTCCGCGCCGGCCTTGAGCACGTCGCTCATGTGCTTCGGATCGGAGTCGAGCGCGCGGCCGATGAAGGTTGCCTCGGCGGCCAGCGCGATGCGCAGGGGATTGATCGGCTCGTCGATCACCCCGTAGGGGCTGGTTTTGGTAATCTGCCCCTTCACCGACGTCGGGCTGTACTGCCCCTTGGTGAGCCCGTAGATGCGGTTGTTGAGCAGGATGATATTCAGGTCGAGATTGCGGCGCAGCGCGTGGATCAGATGGTTGCCGCCGATGCTCAGCCCGTCGCCGTCGCCGGTAATCACCCAGACGGAAAGCTCGGGATTGGCGACCTTGATGCCGGTGGCAATGGTCGGCGCCCGCCCGTGGATCGAGTGGAACCCGAAGGTATCCATGTAGTAGGGAAACCGGCTGGAGCAGCCGATGCCGCTGACGAACACGAACTTTTCCTTCGGGATGCCGAGCTGCGGCAACACCGACTGGACGGCGTTCAACACGGCATAGTCGCCGCAACCGGGACACCAGCGCACCTCGGAGGAGGAGACGAAATCCTTGCGGGTCAGATATTCCTTCAAGCCGTTCATCATTCCGCCCCCTGAAGGTGTTCGCGCAGCGCGTCCACGAGCTCCGTGATCCGGAACATGCGGCCGTGCAGCTTGTTTACCGATTTGACATCGACCAGGAATTCGGCGCGCAGCACCCGCGAAAGTTGCCCGAGATTCATTTCCGGAACCACAACGGTATCGAATTGTTTCATCAAGTCGCCGAGACCGTGCGGCAATGGATTCAGGTGCCGCAGGTGGATATAGCTGACGGCTTCGCCGGCGGACTGCAAGCGTTCGACCGCCATCCGGATGGCGCCGTAGGTACTGCCCCAGCCGATCACCAGCAGCTTGCCCGTCGGGTTGCCCAGCAGCGCCGGCAACGGAATATCGTTGGCGATGCCCTTCACTTTGTCGGCGCGCAGGCGGCACATCTTTTCATGGTTTTCCGCATCGTAGCTCACCTGCCCCGCTTCCGTTTTTTCCAGCCCGCCGATGCGGTGCTCGAAGCCCGGCCGGCCGGGGATGGCCAGCCGGCGCGCCAGCGTTTTGGGATCGCGCCGGTAGGGCACGTACTCCTCGCCCTGCCGGATGGGTTCGACGGAAATATCCGGGATATCCGTCACCGACGGGATCTTCCAGGGTTCGGAGCCGTTGGCCAGATAGGTGTCGGTCAGCATCACGACCGGCGTGCGGTATTTCAGCGCCAGGCGCGCGGCTTCGATGGCGCAATCAAAACAGTCCGCCGGCGAATCGGCCGCAATCACCGCCACGGGCGATTCACCGTTGCGCCCATACAGCGTTTGCAGCAGGTCGGCCTGCTCGGTCTTGGTGGGCAGCCCGGTGCTGGGCCCCGCGCGCTGGACGTTGATCACCACCAGCGGAAGCTCGGTGATGACCGCCAGGCCAAGGGCTTCCGACTTGAGGCAGAGCCCGGGGCCGCTGGTGGTGGTCACCGCCAAAGCCCCGGCGAAGGACGCGCCGATCGCCACGCCGATGGCGGCGATCTCGTCCTCGGCCTGCACGGTCTTGACGTTGAAGTTGCGGTGTTTGGAAAGGGTTTCGAGAATCGGGGTGGCCGGCGTGATGGGATAGCTGCCCAGCACCA
>NZ_JBFJYW010000384.1:0-2780 GCF_041622395.1 Pontiella sp.
ACAGCGGCACCTTTCGACGCGTTGCCACTTCGCTCCGCTCGTTGCTTCGCATGCGCGAAGCCTGTCTCCCTCCGGTCGGCTGTTGCCAAAGCAAACTCGGCGCGTGAATAATTCAGGCTGCTAGGAATCGGCCAAAATGATGCCCTCGCGGATGGCGTAGCGGACGAGATCGGCAATGCCGCGCGCCCCGAGTTTTTCCATGATGTGCTGGCGGTGGGAGTGGATGGTGGGGACGCTGAGGCAGAGTTTTTCGGCCGCCTCCTTGGTGGAATTCCCCTCGGCGAGGAGCTGGAGCACCTCGCGCTCGCGTTCGGTCAGCTTGGCGAAAACACCTTCGCCGGAAGCGGCGCGGCTGCGGGTTTCCACCAGTTCCCCGAGCACCTCGGGGCTGACATACATCTTGCCGGCCATGACGGTGCGGATGGCCGAGATCAGGTCGCCGGTCGCACTGCTCTTGGGCACATAGCCCTTGGCGCCGGCCGCGAGCATTTCCGAAACCATGCGGCCTTTCGTATGGACGGACAGGCCCAACACCTTGATGCGCGGGAAGCGGGCGCAAAGCTGCCGGGTGGCTTCGATCCCGTTCAGCTCCGGCATGTTGATATCCATCACCACCACGTCGGGCGCGGCCTTTTCGGCCAAGGCCATGATTTCGCGGCCATTGCCCGCCTCGCCCACCACGGTGAACCCCTCGTGGGCGTCGAGCAGGCTGCGCAAGGCGGCCCGCATCACCTCGTGGTCTTCCGCCAGCAGAATTCGGATTTGCTTATCCATGTTTTTCCTCCCAAGGCACCGTCATGGCCACCCGCGTCCCGCCGCCGGGCATGGACTCGATCGTCAGCGTTCCACCGGCATGGTGGAGATACTCGCGGAGATTGAACAAGCCGAATCCGCCGGACGGCGAAAACCCCTTGCCGGCCATCGCGGAGTCGAACCCCTTGCCGTCATCCTCCACACTGATCCGCACGTCGCGGCCCGCCTGTTCAAGCTGCACCCAGGCCCGTTTGGCCTCGGAATGCTTGATTACGTTGATCAACAGCTCGCGCACGCAGCGGAACAAAACCACCTTGCGGTCCATGGGAAGCGGCAAGGGCTTCATGGCGCCGTTGAACTTGAAGCGGATGGAATATTCGCTCGTCAAGCTGGCGCAGAGCTCTTCGAGGGCGGCGGCCAGGCCCAGCTCGTTGAGCATGGGGCAACTGAGCTCGAAGGTCAGCGAACGCGTCTGCTGCATGGAGTCCTGCAAAATGCGATAAATCGCGTCGAGCGACCCGGCGGCGGCCTCGGGCAACGGCATCTCCTGGAGCACGCCGACGCGGAGGGCGGCCGAGCTGAGCAGCTGGCTCACGCCGTCGTGGAGTTCGGCGGCAATGCGTTGCCGCTCGCGCTGTTCGGCCAGCGAGAGTTCGGCGGCCAGTTTACGGAGCGCCTCCCGGTTGCGGTTGATCTCCTCGTCGCGGGCCACCCGTTCCGAAATGTCGCGGATCACCCCGCAGAGCACCTGCCGCCCCTTCAAGGGAAATGAGCTGCCGGTGATCTCGACCGGAAAGACGGTACCGTCCTTCTTGCGGTGGCGGCTCGCGAACGCGGGCGGGGGTTGCCCGGCCAGGGTCGCCGGGATGGCCGTTGCCGCGATGTCCGGATCGGCACTGATCGCGCCATGGGCAAGCTTCAGGAACTCCTCGCGCGTATAGCCGTAGAGCTTTTCCGCCGCGCTGTTGACATCGATGAAGCGGCGCGTTTCGCCGTCGAAAATCATGATGGCATCGGATTCCGATTCGAACACCTTGCGGTATTTTTCCTCGCTCTCGCGCAGCGCGTGCTCGGCGTCCTTGCGGGCCGTGATGAAACGGGCCTGCTGCACATTCTGATAGGCGGAGGTCGAGATTTGATTCGCCAGCGTGAAGAGCGCCTGCGCGATCTCTTCGAAATGCTCGCGCGGCATCACCGGTACGTGCCGGAACGCCTCTAGGAATTCCGCTTCATCGGCCCCGATTTCCCGGGCATACGCGCGCATCTGCTCCTCGGTCTGGGTTCCGTCGCACACCTGCCCGATCAGCCAGTTGGCGATGTGCCGCCCGCCGACCTCGATGCTGGCGCCCGCGTCCCACAGCCCGCTGCCGAGGCATTGCTGAACGATCGCCCCCCCGGGATGATGCCGTCCGATGGCGGCATCCGATTTCATGCAGTTGCCCCGGCCCGTTTCCGTTTTGCGGATGATCTCCTGGCAAAGAGTGGTGAAATTGCTGGGTTCGGTAATGGGCGTGCCGTCGGGGGCGGTGATGATCGAGGCCACCCCGGTTGCGTTGGAGAAGTCATCCTGTATGCGCTGGATGGTCGCCAGGTCGATCAGATCGTCAAACGTGATTCCTTCCGGCCGATCCAGCGGCTGCGTGAGCGCGACGATCCGTTTTTCGAGCGCCTCCTGCATTTGCTTGCGCTCGGTGATGTCCTCATAGGTGCCCACCGTGCCGACGATGTTTCCCTCGTTGTCGTAGAGCGGGATTTTGTTGGTTTGGATCCAGCGGATGACTCCGTCGGCATGTTCCTGGCATTCCAGGATGCCCAGCTTGGGCGTTCCGGATTCGATGACTTCCCGGTCGTCGGAAACATAGCGGTCCGCCTGCTCTTTCCAGCAAAAGTCATAGTCGGTTTTCCCGATCATCTGGTCCGGATGCTCCAGCCCGGCATCGCGCGCCACGTTCAGGTTGCAGCCCAGGAAGACCGAATTGAGATCCTTCCACCACACGCGCTCCTGAAGGGTGTCGACAACACTGCGC
>NZ_JBFJYW010000385.1:0-2774 GCF_041622395.1 Pontiella sp.
CCGCCAAGGTCTCGGCGTTCGTTGAACGGAATCCCGAAGCCCAGGTGGCCGAATCCTACGGCCAGATCCTCGCGGATCCGGACGTGCGCCTGGTGGCGGCCGCCGCAGTACCCTGCCAGCGCGCGGACATCGGCTTCCAGGCGATGGAAGCCGGCAAGGACTATTTTACCGACAAGGCGCCCTTCACCACGCTCGAGCAGCTCGCCGCGGCGCGCCGGTGCGTTGCGACGACCGGAAGGAAATACCTGGTCTACTACGGCGAACGCCTGCACAACGAAGCGGGCATGAAGGCCGGCGAGCTGATTGCGCAGGGCGCGGTCGGCCGCGTGCTGCAGGTGATCAACCTCGCGCCCCACCGCCTCGGCAAGCAGCCCCGCCCCGACTGGTTTTTCCAAAAACAAAAGTATGGCGGAATCCTGACCGACCTCGGCTCGCACCAGTTCGAACAGTTCCTGCACTACACCGGCGCACAGGATGCCGTCGTGAATTTCGCGCGGGTCGAGAACTTCAACCATCCCGACCGGCCGGAGCTGGAGGATTTCGGCGAAGCCTCGCTGACCGCCGACAACGGCGCCTCGTTCTATTGCCGCCTCGACTGGTTCACGCCCGACGGCTCGCCCACCTGGGGCGACGGCCGCACGTTCGTCGTCGGCACCGAAGGAACGCTGGAAGCCCGCAAATACATGGACGTCGGCCGCAAGGCCCCGGACAGCCGCATCTTCCTGACGACGGGCGACGCCGTGCAGGAGATCGATTGCTTCGAACGCGTGGGCTTCCCCTTCTTCGGCGCGCTGATCCGCGACTGCATCAACCGCACCGAAAACGCAATGACGCAGTCGCATGCGTTCAAGGCCGCCGAACTTTCGATGAAAGCCCAGGCGCTGGCCGACGGCCTGCGCTAAAGCCGCAGCGCCGGTTTAGAGCCCGAGCATTTCCTTGGCGTGCTGGAGGGTGACGTTGGTGCTGTCTCTTCCCCCGAGCATGCGGGCGATCTCCTCCGGACGCGATTCGCGGTCGAGCAACTCGACTTCCGTATAGGTGCGCCCGTCCTCGACCTTCTTGGAAACGGCCAGGTGCGTCGTGCCGCAAGCGGCCACCTGCGGGAGGTGGGTGATGCAAAGCAACTGGTGGCTCTTGGCCACCTGGGCGAGCTTGCGCCCGACCGCGCCGCCGATCTCGCCGCCGATATTGGCGTCGATTTCGTCGAAGACCAGCACGGGAATCTGGTCCTGCTTGGCCAGCACCGCTTTGGTGGCCAGCATGACGCGCGAAATTTCGCCGCTCGAGGCAATCATCCGCAGCGGGCGCATATCTTCGCCGGCGTTGGGCGCAAACCCGAATTCGATCGCATCCATCCCGGACGGACCGGGCTCGCAGGGATTGATCTGCACGTCGAAAAAGCCGTGTTCGAAACCGATATCGACCAGCTCGCGCGTGATGGACTCGGAAAGGTGGTCGGCCACGTTTTCGCGGCGCGACCGCAACGTCTTCCCCGCCTTTTGCAGCGAACGCAAAACGATGGCCTGTTCGGCCTTGAGTTCGTCGCGGCGCCTGTCGCGCCCGCGCAGATCCTGCAGTTGCTGTTTCCAGGTTTCGCAGTTGGCGAGGACCTCCTCGACCGAGGCGCCGTATTTCCGCTTCAGGGTCTGATAGGTGGAGAGACGGTCGTCGAGCCACTGCATGCGCTCGGCACTGCCATCGATCCCGGCGGCGGAGCGTTCGATGGAGCGGACCACCTCCTGCACGGACGTGACGGCGTTTTCGATTTCGTCGTGCCACTCCTGAGCTTCCGGCATCAGCCTCACCAGCCGGTTGAGCGCCTGCTGGGCCGAGGCGAGTCCGTCGAACGCGCACCCCTCCCCTTCGGTCAGGGCAACCACAACGCCGTTGGCCAGCTCGATCACCTGCTGCGAGTTGGCAATGATTCCGTGCTCTTCGACGACCTGCTCTTCCTCTTCGGCGGAAAGGTTGGCGGAGTCGATCTCGTTGACCCGGTAGTCGAGGAACTCGATCTGCCGTTGCAGATCCTCTTCGTTGTCGGAGTTGAGCGCATCGATCTGCTTCTGGATAGCGCGGAACTCCTGGTAAATGGCGGCATAGGCGGCCTTGGCGTCGTCGAGCTGGCCAAAGGCATCGAGAATATCGAGCTGCACGCCCGGATCGAGCAACGACTGGTGGTCGTACGGGCCGTGCATATCGACCAGCACCTTGCCGAGCCGCCGCAACACGGTGAGCGTGACCGATTCGTCGTTGACCGTGGTTTTGTTGGCGGACTCGGTAATAACGCGGCGAATGATCAGCAAGCCGCCTTCGCACGGCTCCAAGCCGATGTCGGCGAGGATGGCATCGACCTGGGCGGTATCGGAAAGTCCGAATTCCGCATGGACCGAGCAGGAGGTTTCCCCGGTGCGGATCATCGATTTATCGGCGCGCTCGCCCAGCAAAAGGCGCAAGGCCCCGATCATGAGCGACTTACCGGCGCCGGTTTCGCCGGTGATGACATTAAGCCCCTCGTTGAAGCCCACCTGGACATCGTCGACGAGCGCAAGATTCTTGATTTTTAGGGTTCTGAGCATATTCCGGCGGATTATCCAAATAAGGCCGGAGGTGGGCAAGCCGGATTATTCAACATTCATCCGCTCGCTGGCCGTCTGGCCCTGTTCTTCGCGCCGCTTCTCTTCGAACCCATTGAGAAAGGTCACGACAAGGTACAACAGAAGCAACAGGAAGATGGGAACGCCGATAAAGAAAAAAGCGTCGGGCAGGTCCGCCGC
>NZ_JBFJYW010000386.1:0-2767 GCF_041622395.1 Pontiella sp.
AGAACCCGGGCACCTCGACCGGAATCTGCTGCATGTCCTGCACGGCAATATCCGCCGGAAGCATGAAACCAATATCGGCCTCTTTCTTAATGAGCGATGCCGTGACCATGAAATAGATCAGGAGCAGGAACACGACGTCGATCAACGGCGCGATCTGCAGCTCCAGCTTGGCCTCTTCGAAATGTTGGTTGAGATTCATGTTTCCCTACTCCTCGAAAACGGAATAGATCAGATCCTGCGCACCGACCTCGGCGCAGGCGATCGTGATCTTCTCGTTCATCTTGTATTTGGCTTCGGCGTCGGCGCGAATCAGGACGCGCAGATTGGGATCGGCATTGATCTCCAGTTCGATGCGCTCCTTGACCTCATCGACCGTCTTGGCTACGGGATCGGATCCAAGATAGTAGGTACCATCCTTCTTGACCGAGATCATCATACGACCGGTGGTATCGTCCGGCACCTTGCCATGGGCGGCGGACGGCACCGCGACCTGCGGCTTTTCGTCGATGATCTGCGAGGCCACGATGAAGAAGATGAGCAGCAGGAAGACCATGTCGATCATGGGCGACATGTCGAGCTCTAGATCTTCGCCGATCTCTTTCTGTTGAAGTTTCATATCGGATGCCTATGTCCAGGGTTGCGGAGCCTACTGACCCTTCATTTTCTTCAGGGTATCGATATCCATGAAGCTGACAGGTTCTTTGCCGGTCTGGAGCGCGTCGAACAGGAAGCCGATGTTGCGGCCGAGAGTGGCCAGCGTTTTCTGGAATCCCTTTTTAAAGAAGAAGAAGAAGAACATGGCGGGAATCGCAATCACCAGACCCGTCGCCGTCGTCACCAAGGCCTCACCGATGTTACCGGCGAGCAGTTCCGGCTTACCCATCCCGGTGGTGGACATGGTGTTAAACGCCTTGATCATACCGGATACCGTACCGAGCAGCCCGAGCATCGGGGCGCTGGCGCCGATGATCGAAAGATAGTCGATCGGCTTCATCAGCTTGGACATTTGCTCGACCGAGGCTTCCTCGACCGATTCCTTGATCTTCTGGAAGTCGAGCTCCTCTTCACCATCGAGGCAGCGTTCGAGTCCGGCACCGAAAGTGTTGGCAAACATGGAAGGATGCTCTCGGCAGTAGATGAGTGCGTCGAGGCACTTCTTGTCGAGCATCATCTTCAGCAATGCCGGCAATTGCTCGCTGTGAAGCAGCGTCTTGGGGCGCAGCGAAATGAAATTCTGGATGACGAGAGCCACCATGAAGAAGGAGAAGGCGCCCAGCGGCCACATGGCCCAGCCACCCGTTTTGATCAACTGCAGCAAATCGACTTTCTGTACGGCTTCGGCAGCGGTTTCGCCCTGGGCGAATGCAGCGCCTGCCGCCATCAGCAAAGCGAAGGTTAGAATTGTTTTCTTCATGGTTGTTTCCTCCGGTTAGGTCAGTTTCAAGTATTGTTTTTTTTTACGGTTCAGATTATTCGGTCGGCTCTGCCGGCATTTCTTCGCTTGTTGCCTCCGCGGGCTTTTCTTCGCCGCCAAGTTGGTAGAAGAGCTTCGCGGCATCGCCGGCAATATTGGTTCCGGCATAGATGTTCTTCACTTGGCGCGCGGTGTTGACCGCGGAATTGGTCAGGCCTACGTCGAGGTACAGATGGGCGCTGAGCAGTTCGGACTGCGGCATCCACTCCAGATCATTCCCGTGTGCGGCGATGATTTCGCAGACGGTTTTGGAAGCGAGGGTCGGGTGCTTTTGGGCGCGCTCGATCGAGGCCTTCAGGTAGAGCTTCGCCGCTTCCGACTCCAACTCTTCGGCAACCTTGTCGGCGGCTTCGAAGTCGCCGCGTTCGACGGCCATCAACGCCGTGCCGACCAGGGCCTTGGTTTTGGCCTTCGGATTGGAGCTTTCCCGCAGCACCGCCGCATATTTGCCCACCCCGGCAATATCTCCCAGCTTCAGATAGCAGTCCATCAGCATCAAAGCCATCCGTTGCAAATTGTTGTCGATCGACATGAACTGCCCGCGCTCCATCATGAGCGATTCCAAGGCGGCAACCGCCGCGGCATAGTCGCCCTCGACATACATGGCCTCGATGTTGCCGAGCGCCTTTTCGAAGATCAACTGTAGCTTGGCAACCTTGTCGACGTCGGTTCTGGCCGATATTTCGGCAATCTCCGCATCGCTGATCGTTTGCTTTTCCCGAAAGGAATCGAACTCTTCTTTGGTCATGGAAAAACCAACGCTGGTGACCTTGTCCAGCGGCACGGTCATGGCACGGCCGCCGACCGCGAACGTCAGGTTTCCATCCGCTAGCGACTGCAGATAAACCCGGGCTATGCTTTTCCCGTTGGAGGCCAATAGCGAGGCCGGCACTCCGCTCGACGAGGACGTATCCTCAGTTTCAGACTGGGCGAAGGCAACGGATACCGCCGCCAGAATCATCATCATGGGTGTCTTAAACTTCATTATTTGCTCTCCTCCGCAGCAACCGGCGTCGAGCCCGAAGCCCCGGCGTCGGCAGATGGCGCTTCGCCCCCGACTTCGGCTTCGACCTTGACGGCAATATTGGAAACGCCCCCCGTTGCGAGGTAATCGGCGATTTCGCCGGTCTCGACGGCACCGAGCGCATTGCGGGCTTCCTCGGCCTGCGGCAGATCGTTCACATAGCGGTCATACAGCATGGCACGATAGGTGTTGCGGCGGTCGTTTTCATATTGCGGGCCGAGTTTTTTCAAAATACGCGCGCTGGCCAGATAGCCCTCGGCCGCCCAGTA
>NZ_JBFJYW010000387.1:0-2762 GCF_041622395.1 Pontiella sp.
ATCCTGTTCATGAATCTGTGTTTATCGGCAATTGATCGCTATTCGCTCGCAATGGCTATCTGTGGTTCATTTACTTTTTTAGGGTTACACGAGAAAAAGAACAATCAAGTTGAAGGACCGTTATAGCGGGCAGTTGAAGGAATGGGTTCCGAAGATTGCGTTTGGCAGAAACAGTACTTCAATCGGATTGGAACACATGCTCCAACCCAAGGCCGACTATTTTCGTTTCAAGTAATAACCTTGAATCATCCTGTATATATTACCATTTTGGTCTTGTTTCGGGTCGCCGATGTTAGTAATCACTAACGCCATCACCAGAAACCAAGGGAAAAACGGAAGATGAAAACGAAAAAAATCGCCTTTTTTGATGCGAAGCCTTACGACCGCCGGTCCTTCGACCTGGCGAACCAAGCGTTCGGCTACGAGATCACGTATTTCGAGACCAAGTTGCATGCGGCGACGGTCGAACTGGCCCACGGGTTCGATGCGGTTTGCGCATTTGTGAACGACACGCTGGACAAGCCGGTGTGCGACTATCTCGCCGAGAACGGCATTGGCATCATCGCGTTGCGCTGCGCGGGCTACAACAACGTGGACTTCGAGGCGGCCTTCGGAAGAGTCCATGCGGTGCGGGTTCCGGCCTATTCGCCGCACGCCGTGGCCGAACATGCCACCGCGCTGGTGCTCACGCTGAACCGCAAAATCCACAAGGCCTACAACCGCGTGCGGGAGGGCAACTTTGCCATCCAGGGACTGGTCGGCTTCGACATGTACGGGAAGACCGCCGGCGTGGTCGGCACCGGTGCCATCGGCCGCAGCCTGATCAGCATTCTGCAGGGTTTCGGCATGAAGGTACTGGCCTACGACCCCTTCCCGAACGAGGAATATGCCCGCGAACGCGGCATCACCTATGTCGACCTGCCGGAGCTTTATCGGCAGTCGGACATCATTTCGCTCCACTGCCCGCTCACGCCGGAAACCAAATACATGATCAACGCAACCTCGATCCAAACGCTGAAAGACGGCGTGATGCTGATCAATACCGGGCGCGGCGGCCTGATCGATACCAAGGCGCTCATCCACGGCCTGAAATCCGGCAAGATCGGGGCGGCCGGGCTGGATGTGTACGAAGAAGAAAGCGACTATTTTTTCGAGGACCGCTCCGAGGAAATGATTGCGGACGATGTGCTCGCCCGGTTGCTGACCTTCCCGAACGTGCTGATCACCTCGCATCAGGCCTTCCTGACCGAAGACGCGCTGAAGAATATTGCGGATACCACGCTCAACAACCTGAAGGATTATTTTGAGCAGAACAAGTTGAGCAACGAGATCTGCTACCAGTGCCATTCGTCCTGCCAGAAAGACAAATCTGCCGGAGAACCCTGTTTCCATGCGCCCGCCGACCAGTCCGCCAAGGCACTCGGATGAAAGCGCTGAGTCCGCGCGGGGAACAGATTGTGGACGCCGCCATCGAGTTGCTTTCGATCGGCGGCATTCCGGCCCTGACCACCAAAAATTTGGCGAACGCCGTGGGCGTCACGGAGCCGGCGCTCTACCGCCATTTCAAAAACAAGATGGATATCCTGGAGGCCATCCTCATCCAGCAGGAATGGATGGTGCGGCACCGGTTTGAACGGTACGCGGAACAGGGCGGCTCCGTGCTGGATCAGATCGAAGAGGTCTACGCCGGCATTTTCCGCGGATTCGCGGACAACCCGGCCCGTTCCGCCGTCGCGTTCGCCGAGGAAATTTTCCGGCAGGATTCGCACTTGGCCGAACATTTCAACCGCATCATGGAGGTTGCGGAAGAAAACATCATTGCCCTGCTCGCCTCGGAACAGGGCCGGAAAGAATGCCGCACCGATATTCCTCCGAAGGACCTGGCCCGGATGATGATGGGCTCGTCCCGCCTGCTGGTCACGCGCTGGCGCCTCGGCAACTATAACTTCGATCTCGAAGAACAGGGCGCGCGGCTTTGGAAATCGCTGCGCACCGCCCTCGCCCCATACCCCGGCCCCAATGCATAAAATTCCCTCTTCCGCATGAGGCGCTTGACCGGTGGGGTTTAGGGGTCCGCGCTTCTTGTCCTCAGAGGCCATGTTGCCGGAGCCGACTTCAATCGATCTTCTGCCGCATCGGGCGGCGCGCGCAGGGCGGCGGCCTTAAATATTCTTTCCGCACGAGCTTTTAACAGCGGGACAGACGGATGCATTTGAAACAACACACCGATTACTCACTGCGAATCCTGACGTATGTGGCGCGCAAGTGCGAGGCGATGGTTTCCGCCCACGAGATCAGCGAGGCCTGCGGCATCTCCTACAGCCACACGGTCAAGGTGGTGAACAAGCTTGGCAAACTCGGGGACCTCGATCTCAAGCGCGGCCGCTACGGCTGCGGCATCCAGCTGGCGGCGGAACCGGAAACGATCAATCTGGCCACCGTGGTGGAGCAGTTTGAAAGCCAGCCCAAGCCGCACTTCCCAATCGACGCCCATGATTCCCACGGTGAAGGGTCGCTGAGATTTGAAGCGAATAATACTGCTGTTAAACGGCGTCATTGGAACCGGATCCGACGGCCAGCAGGTTGCAAATGAAAAGGCAAAAAAATGAAACTTCACGTCAACAACAAGAGCGCGTTCATGGCAGCATCTTCGGGCGGAATAGGCCTCGGGATCGCCAGCTTCCAATCGGTGGAAGGCGTTAGAGTGGTCGTCAGTGGCCGCCCGCAAAGCAAGAGGATGAGGCCCGGCCAGGCCAGTGGAC
>NZ_JBFJYW010000388.1:0-2754 GCF_041622395.1 Pontiella sp.
CCTCTGTGGTGAAAATACGAAGTTCTAGGTGATACGCTGCACTAGGTCGGACGTCCGCCGGGGTTGGAATGGTTCCGCCTGGCTCCGATACGCCCAACAAGGTCGCCCGCGCTTGAGCGGGTGTGGCGTTATCTTCCGATGTGGGTCCGTACGGCGTCGATCGAATCGCCGACCGTTTCGATAATATCCGCCAATTCTTGGTCGGTGAGCTCGAGTTTTTTCGTCCAGTATTGCACTTCGTATTGCTGGCGGAGATTGATTCGTCCTGAGTCGTTCGGTGTCGGCATTGGTAATCCTTTCGTGTGGTTTCGGCATCCCCGTGGGGGTTCAATTGCTCGCTACAGTACGTTGAATTCATGTTTTGGGACAGAGAAATCGCCGGAGGGGGCAGATGCGGCATAAACAACCGCGCCGCCGACTGCCGCCGAACTACACAAGCTTGCCCGATTCCTACAAGGCGCAGTTGCGCCGCCTTTGGTAGATTCGCGGGTGACGATGGTGAAACGCTTTAAAGGAGTTGTGCGATGAATCTTCGAATCGGTGTGGCGGCAATCAACGCGGCAGGGAAACGGCACTTCGCTCGGAGTCGCTTTTTTATTCGGGGCTGTTTCGGCCTTGCGCTGGCGGTCGGGCTTCCCGCGGCGGCCACTCCGGCGGTCGATGGAATCGACTGGGAAACCCTGATGGCCGACCACGATCTGGTCTGGGGCAGCCTGCCGGATGTCTGGTACGAAGCGCCGTTTTTGGGCAATGGCGAGCAGGGCACCATGATGTACCGGCTCGACGACCAGACCCTGCGGTGGGATGTCGGTTGTTCCGCCGCGCACGATCATCGCTCGATCGACGACGACGATCTTTCGGAAAAGAACGTGGCCACGCTCAACCGCGGACGCTTGTTCATCGGCCACTTGGAGCTGTCGATGCCGGAAGCCCTGACGGGCACCCAGTCGCGCTTGTCGTTGTGGAATGCCGAAGCGGCGGGGACGTTTGGTTCGGACGGCGGTACGGTCGTGTGGAACACGTTGGTTCATGCCACCGAACCCGTGATGCGCTTCGAAACCGTGGCCTTCGGCGATCTTGCCGGTGCCGCCTTCACCTACGTGGCCGAGGATGCCAAGAATCCCCGCGCCGTCCGTGCCGGAACGGAACGTGTCCCGGCCAACCCGGCGGCGGTGCTCGCGACCCTCTCCGACGGGGTCAAGACCGCCGTGCACGACTATTGGGCCGGGGGACAGACCGCCGTGGCCTACTATGAAGAAGAGGTCGGCGGCACCAACCGCCTGTGGCTGAGCGTCCAGCATAGTTATCCCGAAACCAACGCGGTGGATCTTGCCGTGGCGGCGGTGCGTTCGGCCGCGGCGGCCGATCAGGCTGCATGGGTGCAGGCCCATCGCGACTGGTGGCATGCCTACTATCCCCAAAGCTTTGTTTCAACCGGCGACGGATACTGGGACTCCTTCTACTGGATCCAGCAATATAAAATGGCCTGCGCCACGCGCGACAACGGCTGGATTATGGATAACCAAGGGCCGTGGCTCCAGCCGACCGCCTGGAACGCCACCTGGTGGAACCTGAACATTCAGCTTTCCCACAGCGGG
Source organism: Pontiella sp. (assembly GCF_041622395.1). Taxonomy (NCBI): domain Bacteria; kingdom Pseudomonadati; phylum Kiritimatiellota; class Kiritimatiellia; order Kiritimatiellales; family Pontiellaceae; genus Pontiella; species Pontiella sp. Next base: position 1,599 of record NZ_JBFJYW010000388.1, read on the forward strand.
GGCTTCAAAGCCAACCGCCGTGAAATGGTGTCGGCACTGAGCCATCGGCTCGACGTCAACCGCGCCGCGCTGGCGCGCAGCGTGGCCGAAGAGTACCGGGACGATTCCTATGCCATCGGGCGCTCGATTTCCGGGTTCGACCTGCTGGGCCATAGCGGCGAGCCCGGGGGGCGCTCGGGCGTGACGGACGCGAATCTGAGCAAGGAGTGCGGCAATCTGCTCTGGGGGCTGCACACTGTCGATTTGGAATACCGCTACTGGCTCGACACCGACCTGCGCGACGACGTGCTTTACCCGTTGCTGACCCGGGCGGTGAACTATTACCGCCACTTCCTCGAAGAGGAATCCGACGGACTCTACCACCTGCCGAGCACCCACAGCCCCGAGCTGACCAATGTGGAAGACTGCACCTACGACATCGATCTCCTGCACTGGGGCGTTGGCCGCCTGCTGGAGCTGGCGGACGAACGGGGCTTTAGCGCGGCCGAAGAGCCGATGATCCCCGTCTGGACCGACCTCCAAGCCAAGCTCGTGCCCGCACACACCAATGAAACCGGGCGAATGATTGGGCGGGACACCCCGCTCAATACCGGCCACCGCCATTGGTCGCACCTGCTGGCGGTCTATCCCTTGCGCACGCTCACTCCGGAAATCCCTGCCGACCGCGAGCTGATCCAAACCAGCCTCGACCGCTGGCACAGCTTTGGCTCGGGCATCGCCGGCTATGCGTTCACGGGCGCTTCCTGCATGTCGTCGATGCTCGGCAATGGCGACGACGCGCTGAACTATCTCAACACGTTGAAGGGGTATCTCAAGGCCAACACGATGTATTCCGAGATCGGACTGCCCGTGATTGAAACCCCGATCCACGGCGCCTCCGCCATTCAGGAAATGATGCTGCAAAGCTGGGGCGGTCGCCTGCGCGTCTTTCCGGGCCTGGCCACGAGCTGGACCGATGCGCAGTTCAAAAACCTGCGCGGCGAGGGCGGGTTCCTGACCACTGCGCGGCGCGAAGGCGGCGCAACGCAGTGGGTGCTGGTGGAAGCCGAGCTCGGCGGCACCGTGGACGTGGAGCCGCAACTGATCGACGCCGAATGGACGACCTCTTCCGGCGTTGCGGTGAGCAACCTCGGGGCGGGCGTCTACCGCATCGAAA
>NZ_JBFJYW010000389.1:0-2731 GCF_041622395.1 Pontiella sp.
GATATGATTTCCAATCCGTCCATTTTGCCTCGAGCTGGGAATTTTCGCCGACCACCCATGATCTGCGTAGCGCTGTGATGCTGCCGGAAGAAGAGATGGGAAAAGACGGCGCCCTATATCTTTACGAACGAATTCAGGGGAAGGATCCCTCTCCTCCCGAGAGGTGTCCAACCTGGCTCCACGTCGGCAAATCTTTTGCCGAAAACCCTTAAGCCAAGCAAATGATAAGGAATAGTCTATCGCGTTGTTTTTTATTTCCGTTAAGGGCAACTCAAGCAAGCGTATTCAAGACAAAGGAACGAACACCATGACAAACAAGAAGCACCATTTCACCCTGATCGAACTCCTCGTTGTGATCGCGATCATTGCGATATTGGCGTCCATGCTGCTGCCGGCGTTGAGCCAGGCGAAGGAGACCGCGAAACGCATCAGCTGCGGCAACAATTTTAAACAGCTGGGTCTGGCGATAACCAGCTACGCCGACGACGCGAACGAACATGTGCCGTATTCATGCCACTATCTTTCGTCGGGTCACAGAAGCTGGGACGATCTCTTGTCCGACTACGATGGCCGGTCGCTGACCGATGCCCAGCAGGTGTCCCAATTAGCCCCGGCGGATAGCGGCCAGCTCTATGTCTGCCCGAGCGACAATTTGCCTCGCACCGCCGATCGGGTCAAACGCTCGTATGCCATCAATCGAGGACGCAATGCGGGCTCCGGCAGCAGTTTGTCCGACGGCTCCTCCGGTATCTGGGGAATCGCCTCGGACTCCTCGACCGCCCCATGGTCCGCGAAACTGCCCAGGATTGAGCAACCTTCCAACGTGATCGGCTTGACGGAATACATTCGCAACACCAACTATCTGGGTAACGGGTCTTGCGCTCATCTGGAGGCCCCGGCCACGATTATCGCCAATGCCGAAATCCCCCACGGTGGTCGCTTCAACTTTCTGCTGCTCGACGGTCATGTCGCCATTATGAACGTCTATGAAACCGTCGCCGGCGGCGGCAGCACGGGGCAGCCGCGCGGCATGTGGACTAGAAACAGTAACGACGATTGACCCCCGGTAATCTTCACAAAGTTCAATAAAGGAATCACTATGCCTCAGCACCTGTTTTTCAAGACAGTGTTTTCAATCTCCCTGGTCGCCGGGGGCATGTTGCCGCTTCGAGCCGAAAGTACGGGCAATACCATTCTGGAATGCACCTTCGAGGGCCCCTACTATCAGCACGGCACGGATACCATTCAGAACGGCTGCATAAACAACTACGAATGGGGCAAAAAGGATATGAGCGTGACGATCGACCGTCCGGCGGACGGTTCCGGCGCCTCGCAACGCTTCGACATACGCGGCATCAGTTCCGGCGCCATGCAATACTTCGTGACCGGTTTTGCCATCAAACGCGGCTATTACTACCAGGTTAGTTTTCGGGCCAAAGGTGAACTCGATGGCAATGCTTCGGCAATCATCAGAAAAATCGGCAAACCCTGGAAAACCTATATTCCTGGGCTCCGCTTTACCCCGGAAAAAAATTGGAAAAGCTACTCATTCACCGGCAAGGCGCCCACCGACGTGGACCAAGACATCGCCTTGACATTCGGGAGCGGCGCCCTCGGGCAACTCTGGATCGACGACATCAGAATTGACGTGTTCCAGGAAGCTCCGGACAGTATCCGGATCAACCGCAATCCGCTGGTGCACGGCAACCTCATGCCGCGTTCCTCGTGCGAAGGGAATGTGGATTATCTGTGGACTTCGGGTATCTACGCCGGACCCGACGGCGAATGGGAAGATCCGCAGATCCACCGGGCACCAGGCGGTAAAGTCGGACAGTATGCCATGGCGATTCCCACGGCCCGGACGGAGGGAACCGTGTTCTGCCGCAGTTTCTGGCTTCCGGTGGCGGCGGGGCATCCCTACACGTTTTCGGCCGATCTGAAAGGCTCGAAAGCGGGCGCCACTATAACCATGCAGATTTTCACGCGTCAGGGAGCGAAAAATCTGGGGGCGCGGCGCATTCGTTTGACGGAGAACTGGCAGCGTTTCTCCGTGACCAGTCAACCCATCCCTGACGAGGTCACGGATGTCTACATAAGCTTTTCCGCTTCGGAAAACCAGGGGACCCTCTTTGTCGACGGAACTCAGCTGGAAGCCGGAACAGACGCCAGCGCCTACGCGCCGGCCTATCCCTGCGAGATCTATGCCGACACGTCGGGTCACCGAAGCAACATTTTCTTTTGGGATGAACCGTTGGCGATCAGGATCCGCGCGGCCGGAGCGCAAATCGGAAAGCGTGGCAGGACCGTCAAAACCAGGGTCCTCGTCACGGCTTTTCCCGACATCCCGGTGATGGACAAGGTCGTGGATCTACCGCTCAATCAGGATTATCCCTTGGCAATCGACAGCACCGTCAACGGCCTGTTTCGCGTTCGTTTCGAGCCGGTCGACGCCGGCCTCGCGGCGCCTCAGGAAATCCTGCTAGCCCGCTTGCCGCGCCCCCGTGAGGTCGGCCGCAACAGCAGCTTCGGCACCCATATCACGGTCCGCCCCTTCTTTATCGACTATGCCAAAAGCATCGGCATGAAATGGACCCGATTCCATGATGCCAGCCTGATCACCAAATGGAAACATGCCGAGTCGGAGCAAGGGCACTACCGCTACGGCGACGAACAAGTCGACGCCATTGTCGCGGCCGGCATGAATATCCTCGGGCTGCCCGATTATCCTCCC
>NZ_JBFJYW010000390.1:0-2703 GCF_041622395.1 Pontiella sp.
AGGAGCTCGGCCACCTGCTGTGGGAAAACTGCGGCATGGCCCGCAACGAAAAGGGGCTCAAAGCGGCGCTCGAAAAAATTCCGCAGATCCGCGCGGCCTTCTGGAAAGACGTCAACGTGCCCGGCTCGGCCGACGACCTGAACCAGGCGCTCGAAAAGGCCAACCGCGTCGCCGACTTCATGGAGTTTGCCGAGCTGATGGTGAAGGATGCGCTCGAGCGCGCCGAATCCTGCGGCGGCCACTTCCGCGAGGAGAGCCAGACGGAAGAAGGCGAGGCCCTGCGCAACGACGAGGAGTTTTGCTACGTCGCCGCATGGGAATTCAAGGGCCTGGAAAACGAGCCCGAACTGCACAAGGAACCGCTCGAATTCGAGGAAGTCCACCTTACACAGAGGTCGTACAAGTAAATTTGAACCACAAAGACACGAAGGCTTCGTGTTCTTCGTGCCTTGAGCGAAGCGGGTGGTTAAATCCGTTTCAGGAGGCTGAATATGGCAAATCAGATAAATCTGACATTGAAGGTGTGGCGGCAGAACCGCGGCGAGGCGGGGCGTTTCGAAACCTACGAGGCGAAGAACATCGACACCGATGCCTCGTTCCTCGAAATGCTCGACGTCGTCAACGAAGAGTTGACGCTCAAGGGCGTTGAGCCGATCGCGTTCGAACACGACTGCCGCGAAGGGATCTGCGGATGCTGCGGCTCGACGGTGAACGGCAAAACGCACGGTTCGCACGAGCGCACCACGCTTTGCCAACTCCATATGCGCCACTTTGAAGACGGGCAGCAAATCGTGATCGAGCCATTCCGTGCCAAAGCCTTTCCGGTGATCAAGGATTTGATCGTCGACCGCTCCGGCCTCGACGCGATCCTTGCCGAGGGCGGCTACGTTTCCGTCAAAACCGGCAATGCGCCCGAGGCATCGACGACGCCGATCGAAAAGAAGCTGGCCGAGGCGGCGATGGACGCGGCGGAATGTATCGGATGCGGCGCCTGCGTGGCGGCCTGCCCGAACGGCGCGGCCATGCTCTTCACCTCCGCGAAGGTTTCGCAATATGCCCTGTTGCCGCAGGGCCATCCCGAGCGCACCCAGCGCGTTAAAAACATGGTCGCGAAAATGGACGAGCTCGGCTTCGGCAACTGCTCCAACGAATACGAATGCGCCGTCGCCTGTCCCAAAGGAATCGATATCAAAAACATCGCCCGATTGAACCGGGAGTTCATTAAGGCCAGTCTGACGAGTGAAAAGTGAGGCGTGAAGGAGCGCCGGGTTTCCCGGTTCCATCGGCCCGCATCACGCCTCAATCGTCCCGCATCACGTAGACAAGGAGTCCCATGGTAGCAGCAGCAGCGAGAAAGAAGGAAACCTTCTGGTCGGAGCCGATCGGGAAAGTGGAGCTGCAACGCGTGGCCGTCGTGCCGTCCGGCACCTCGATCATCGATGCGGTCAAGGAGATGAAATACAACCAGATCGGCTGCGTGCTGGTGGAAGATGCCGAACATCGGCTGATCGGCATCCTGAGCAACGGCGATCTGATGCACGAATTCGTCGGTTCCACCCTGCCCGGCGATACCGCGGTCGATGTCATCATGACGAGAAATCCCTTCACCGGCTCGCCGGAATTGACGGTCCAGGACGCGCTGGAAATCTTCCATTCCAATCCCTTTCGCCATATGCCGATTCTGAGCGATGGAACGGTGGCGGGCATTCTTTCGATCCGCGGGCTGATGACGTTCATCAGCGAGCATCTGCCGCTGGAAGTCATGAACCTCCCGCCGGACAGCAGCCTCATTCCAACCAGGACCTCGGGGGAATAAACCATGGCGGAACCAACTCATGCTCTGATGGAAAAAGACTCGGTCGTGGTTCGCTTCGCGGGCGACTCGGGCGATGGGATGCAGACCGTCGGCGAACTGTTTTCCGATGCCAGCGCGCTGCTGGGCGACGCCATTGTGACCTTTCCGGATTTCCCCTCCGAGATCCGTGCGCCGGCCGGATCGTTGCCGGGGGTGTCGGGGTTCCAGGTCCATTTCGGGGCGGCCAATGTGATGACGCCCGGCGACAAAGCCGATGCGCTGGTGGTGATGAATCCCGCCGCGCTGAAGGTCAACCTGAGCGAGCTGGAGCCCAAGGGCCTGCTGATCATCAACACCGGCTCGTTCACGCCCGCGAATTTGAAGAAGGCGCTGTACGAAACCAATCCGCTCGACGACCCGGCCCTCGCCGAGGAGTTCCGCGTCATCAAGGTGGACATCAATGGGCTGACCAACGAAGCGCTCAAGGAGTTGCCGCTCAAGCCGGCCCTGCGGGCGCGCTGCAAAAATTTCTTTGCGCTGGGCATGGCCTATTGGGTCTATTCGCGACCGCTTGAATCGACGCTGGAATGGATCGAGACCAAGTGGCGCGCCCGGCTCCCGCTGATGGCCGAGGCCAACAGCCTGGCCCTGAAGACGGGCTACATCGTCGGCGAAAACAAGGACCTCGACATCCCGCACTACACCGTGCACCGGCGCATGCTTGCGGACGGGATCTACCGCAAGATTACCGGCAACGAGGCCACGGCGCTGGGGCTGATCGCCGCGGCGGAAAACAGCTGGCGCGACCTGGTGCTGGGCAGCTATCCCATCACGCCGGCCACCCCGATTCTCGAAACCCTTTCCAAACACCGCAACTTCAACGTCAAGACCGTGCAGGCCGAGGACGA
>NZ_JBFJYW010000391.1:0-2643 GCF_041622395.1 Pontiella sp.
CCCTCCAGCGTTGGAAGAAACGGTATTCCGCCGGGTTGGAAGGTGATCTCCGGGAGGACGAACAGCGGCATGAACGTTCCGGTCATCTGCAAAAACAGCAGCGCAATGGCCAGCCGCGTGGTGCGACGGGACAGAAAGAAGACCCCGATGGCCATTTCCCACAATCCGATGACGGCCAGCCATTGTTCGGGGGAAAACAACGGCATCCAATCGACGGTCTTGAGCACCAGCGGCGCGGCGGAAGAGACCCCCAGCGGTTTGAGAATGCCGAACCAGAAAAAAACCACAAAGAGAGAAACCCGGGCGGCAGGCTCCCCGGCCGCTCTCATCCCGCGGCGGATTGTTTGATCGATCGTGTGTAGATTCACCGGACTCCTTTCAAAACTCATTTATGACGTGGGGTGTTCGTCGTTGCACAGGAAACATTACAGTTTTTTTTCGGCCGTGCGCAACGGCAGCGTTTGAACTTGCGGGTTCAGCGCCCCGCGCTACAATCCGCGGCATGTCGCTGAACGATCCAACCACGCTCCGGCTGATCACGGATACCGCCATGCTGATGCTGATCTGGCTGGTCCAGCTGGTGATCTACCCCGCCTTCCGGTCAATCGACCCGGCCCGTTTCATCGGCTGGCACGGCGGCTACATGCGGACGTTCTCCTTTATCGTGATTCCGCCCATGCTGCTGCAGGCCGGCCTCATTGCCGTTCAATGCATGCGGGCACCGACCCCGGCGCATTGGATCAGCGCGGCCGCGGTGCTCGCCGCCTGGCTCACGACCTTCACGGTATCGGTCCCCTGCCACCGCCAGCTGCAGCTGGCGGGCAACACGCCGAAGTGGACGAACCGACTGATCCGCACCAACTGGATCCGCACCGCCGCCTGGAGCCTGGCGTGGCTGGGCAACGGGTTTCCGCTCCCCTAAAACGCAAATCCGCCCTGCAAACAAAAGTTAGGCATTGTCTGCCGTGACTTTCCCCTTGGACTCCTGCTATGTTCCCGGTTCGCGTTATGCATTCGAACCCTCGCATGACGGATGAACAAACCTAATTGAAAGGACAGCATAGATGCTTTCACTTCTTATTTCTGCAGTGGTATCAATCGTATTGGCCATCGCCCTGCCAGCGGCAGGGGTGAACCGAGGCACCACCATATTTTTCAGCATCGTCGGATTCCTTGCGGCGTTTTATCTGGTGGGCTTCTTCGTTCGCAAACAAATCACCAAGGTGCAGAAGGAGTTGCAGGAAAACATGTTGGCCGGCCAACAGCGGATGAACCGGAAAATCCAGCAATTCCAGCGCAAACCCGGCGGCAACATCAAGCTGATCCAGCGGCAGATCGAGACCGACCAAAAGCAACTCTACCAGGAAGCGCTCGATTTCACCGAACGCTTGGTACCGTTCAAAAAGTGGTCGTTGCTGATGGGCCGGCAGATTGCGTCGCTGCGCATGCAGTTTCTCTATCAACTCAAGGAGTTCGAGCAGGTGGATGCGCTCCTCGCAACAGGCGGCTTCCTCAAGGGCCCGATGATGATGGAGCCGATGCTGGTGGCCATGAAGATGGCGCGCCAGTATAAAAACAAGGATGTGGCCGGCGCGCAAAAGACCTTCAACCGCCGGATCAAATGGTTCCGGGGCGATCGCGGAACCCTGCTCTACGGCCTGATGAGCTGGATCCTCGTAAAGGAAGGCGAAACGGATAAAGCACGCGAGCTCTTGATGAAAGCGAAGGAAGCGACCGGGAACGAAACCTTTACGTTCAACTGGGAACGGCTCTCCAACGACAAGGTAAAGAGCTTCTCCAACGCCGGGTTGGGCGAAGAGTGGTATGGCCTCTATCTGGAAAATCCCCCGGCCCCAAAACAGCAGATGGTGCGGCAGAACGCACAAAAGGGCCGGCGCTTCTAGGCCATGCCCACCAACCCAGGCAGGCTTTGGATGAACGGCACAAAAACAGGAAAATTCAGCCGCCGCCTTTTTGTCGGGGCATGCGGTTGCGCAACGATGGCCTTCGGCGGCACGCCGACCTATTGCGAGGTCTGCGGCGAACGCCTGCCGAAAAACTACTGGACGTTTGGCGGCACGGTCTGTTGCTCGCAGATTTGCGTCGATAAGCTCCGTCCGGTTTGCTGCGTGTGCAACAAAACCATCTTTGGGGCCCATTTTACGAGCGAAGGGCAAATCTACTGCTCGCAGGCGTGCCTCGACACCACCTTGCCCAAATGCGAAATCTGCTTCGCGCCCATCCACAACGGGTACGAGGTTGCGCACCACCGCTACTGCGCCGATTGCGTCAAAAACTGCCCAACCTGCTTTTCATGCGGGCTGCCCGCCGCGCATTCCTCCCAACTCGCGGATGGACGCGAAATCTGCGCCACCTGCATGCGCTGGTCGGTGCGAACGCAGGAGCACGCGCAAAAAAACTACGACATCGCTTTGCGCCACCTCCAGGCCTGGACCAAGCTTAAACTCGCTTCCGTGCCGACGCTCGAGCTGGTCAATCTCGGCGGAATGCGGGCGCGCTCGAAAGACCTGCGCAAAACCGACACCCCGGTATCGATCCGCGGATTATATAGCCGGCAGGTCATCCAGACCACCCACACCAACTGGTTCGGACAAACCAAGCGAACGGACACCGAGGAAAACG
>NZ_JBFJYW010000392.1:0-2642 GCF_041622395.1 Pontiella sp.
CGGGTTCCGGCCGCGCGAGGTTTTGTTGGATGGTTTGCGGATCGATCGGCTGGTGCTGGGCAAGGGGGTCGCGGGCCAGGAACTCGAATATTCCGTCCATTCCGGCGGCATCGCCTACCTGCCTTCCGGCGTCCTCTCCGGCGATCTTGAAATCTCCGGCGACGCCGTCGGCCGGGTCGGGCTGAATGCCACGTTAACCGGCCGCCGCACCGATCGCCTGGAGCTCGAGCTGGCATTGGCGCAGTTGGTCAAGCCGACGTTCGGCCTCGACCACCTTTCCGGCAAGGGGAGCGTCACCATCGCCGCGGAAGGAATCGATGCCCTGCTGGAAGTGGCGCTGGCCAAGGGCGGCTGGCAAGGGCGGGTCGCGACTCCGCTGCATTATGCCGGCGGAAAACTCCGTTTTCCGGAGCTCGCGCTTTCGAGCCCGGGGCACGTTGCCCAGGGCGATCTTTCGTTGGATTTCACCCCGGGGCGAGTCGGCGTCGCGGTCGATGCAACCTACCAGGACGCCAAAACCAACCGCTACGAGGTCGCCGGCTCGGCCGCGGTCGCCATGGCCAACGGGAGCTGGGCAATCGAGGTGGATTCGCTGAAGATTGGCGGATGGGAAACGGTGTTGCTCGCCTTGGCCGGAACGGTGAGGCCGGGAAGCATCGCGCTGGGTGGGGCGCTGCGGGAATTCGATATCGGTGCGCTTCCCGTCGGGGCCCTTTCCAATTTCCATGGACGGGTCACCGGCGACCTTTCCATTTCGGGTTCGCTGGAAGACCCGCAGATCGATGCCGGCATTCGCGTGGCGGGGTTCACCAGTGTGGAGGATGCGCTGGACGAGCTCCCCGAGCTGGATTTTGAAATCAATGCCGGGGTGGTGAACGGCCGTCTGTTCGGGGCGACGTCGCTGACGAACTATGTCAGCGGGCACTTGACGGCGGACTTCCAGATGCCGTGCGCTTTTTCGCTGGTTCCGTTCCACTACCGCCCCGAGGTGCGGCACCTCGATGCGCGGCTTGCCGCCGACCTCGATCTCTCCGTCTTGAACCGGTTGGCCATGTTCCAGAATCAATTGGTCGAGGGGTTGCTTACCGTCGATCTGAGCTATGAAGACCTGGAGCCTTCCGGTCATCTTTGGATCACGGACGGGCGGTACGAGCACTATGACTGGGGCTTTCTCTTTCGCGATTTCAACGCCGCGTTCGAAGCGGTTCCGGGCGGCTTCAAAGTGGGCCACGCCAAAGCCACCGACGGCTCGTCCGGAACGGTGGCGATGGCCGGCGGAATGGGGCGGGAAGGCTTGGACCTTCAGCTGGATTTCGCCGGGGCCAACTTGATCCGCCGCGATGAGACCGATGCCCGGGTTTCGGGAACGCTGACCGTCAAGGGCCGCCCGCTGCGCCCCGATGTCGCCGGGACGATTACCGTCGACCGCGCCGAGATCCTGCTCGGCAACATGGCATCGCCCCCTCCGGCGGTGCTCACCGATTTCGACCGCCACGCCACGAACCGGCTGGCGGCCGCCGGGAAAAAGCTGCGCAAGGCACCGCCCGTCGGACTGGATGTTCACGTCGGGCTACCCGATCAGGTTTTCGTCAATTCTTCGATGATCGAAGCGACGCTGGGCGGAAACCTGCACATCACCGATGCGCCCAACGGCGTGTCGATCAAGGGCAAGCTCGAGCCCCGCCGCGGCTTCGTCAGTTTCATCGGCAAGAAGTTCCGTTTCACCGACGGAAGCATCCTGCTGGATGGTTCGGTGCCCGCGGTCGTGTTTCTCGAGAATCTCACCGCCGAGTATTCGCGCAGCGATGTCACGGCGAAACTCGTGCTGAACGGTCGCGCCAACGATCCGCAGTATTCGCTGGCTTCGACCCCGTTCATGCCGGAGGACGAGATCTTGTCGCACGTGCTGTTCAATCGCGACACCAGCTCCATTTCGCCCTATCAGGCCATCCAGATCGCCGCCGCCGCGCGCCAGTTGTCGGGCGGCGCGAATGGCCCCGGCTTTATGTATCATGTCCGAAAGGTCGTCGGGGTCGATACGCTCGAATGGCGCGAATCCAACGTCGAAGGCGAGGCCTCGGAAGTCGCCGCCGGAAAATATATCAGCTCCGGCCTCTACGTCGAAGTCAGCCGCTCGCTCGATGCGCGCGGCGAAACGGGCATGATGGCCGAGCTGGAGGTGACGCGGCACCTTTCCTTGGAAACCTACACCGGGCCCGAACTGCGCCCCGGCATCGGCGTCAACTGGCGAAACGACTATTAGCGGAACGATTGTTCCGGCGATCGACGATCGCGCATTCCACGCGGGTAATCGTTGGCCACAAGAGCGCGCAGAGATCGCATAAAGCCCCCGAAAGCCTGCGGAAAAAATCGTTGGGCTCTTTGCCGTCTTTCGTGGCAATCGCTCGGCGGCGGTCCCGATTCCGTTGTTTGTGGCGGGCCGCAGGCCCTGCGACTGTGGGGCAGGCATCTCTGCCTGCCCTTGAGCAGGCAAGGATGCCTGCTCCTGGAGTTTGGTTCTTCAGCACTCAGGCTGTGCTTGCCAGTATTGCGCTACACAGGTCGGTTTCGCTTTTAACCGACTTCGTGCCTGTGGTTCCCCGGTTCATGTAGTCGGTTAAATGCTTCGGGTTAATCGAATC
>NZ_JBFJYW010000393.1:0-2610 GCF_041622395.1 Pontiella sp.
AGAGCCGTGGCGACCTGATGGGCGCGGCGGCCGTCAACACCGGAAAAATCTTCAGCGAAGCCGACGTCGAGGTGTCGGAAGCGATCGACTTCGCCGAATACTACCCCTTCACCGCCAAGGCGCTCGCCGACATGGAAAACATCGAGGCCAAGCCCAAGGGCGTTGGACTGGTTATTTCGCCGTGGAACTTCCCGATCGCGATTCCATGCGGCGGGATCATCTCCATGTTGGCCGCCGGCAACACCGTGCTCTTCAAGCCGGCCTCCGACGCGGTGCTGGTGGCCTACGAGCTGTGCAAATGCATCTGGAACGCCGGCGTCTCCAAGAAGGTGTTGCAGTTTGTTCCCTGCTCCGGCGCAAGCGTCGGCCCAACGCTGACCAACCACCCCGCGGTCCACAGCGTGATCCTCACGGGCAGCACCGAAACCGGCATGGAGATGCTCAACGGCCGCCCCGACATCCAGCTCGCCGCCGAGACGGGCGGCAAAAACGCCACCATCGTTTCCAAGATGTCGGACCGCGACCAGGCCATTGCCAACATCGTGCATTCCGCCTTCAGCAACTGCGGGCAGAAGTGCTCGGCGACCTCGCTGGCGATTCTCGACCAGGAGCTCTACCACGACAAACTCTTCCGAGCGCAACTCGTGGACGCCGCGAAAAGCTGGGCCGTGGGTTCCGCCTGGGATTTCAAGAGCAAGATGGCCACGCTCATCAAGCCGCCGTCGGGCGATCTGCTGCGCGCGCTGACCGAGCTCGAACCCGGCGAGGAGTGGGCGCTGAAGCCCGAGTGCGTCGACGGCAACCCCTACATCTGGAGCCCCGGCATCAAGTGGGGCGTCCAGCGCGGCAGCTACACGCACACCACCGAGTTCTTCGGCCCCGTCCTCGGCGTCATGTGCGCCAACGACCTCGACGAGGCGATCGACCTCGCCAACGAACCCGGCTACGGCCTCACCTCCGGCCTCGAAAGCCTCGACCAACGCGAGCAGGCGCACTGGAAGAAGCGCATCCTCGCGGGCAACCTCTATATCAACCGCGGCACCACGGGCGCGATCGTCCTGCGCCAGCCGTTCGGCGGCATGCGCAAGTCGGCCCTCGGCGCGGGCATCAAGGCGGGCGGGCCCAACTATGTGGCCCAGTTCATGGACATCCGGGACACCGCCCTCCCGCCGCAGCAAAGCATTCTCGAAGACCACCGCCTCATGCGCGTCGTGCAGGATTGGCAGACGCGGGTGCACTGGGGATCGTTGGCGGAACACGCCGAAGACCTCACCCAGGCCGCGCGCGCGACGCTGAGCTATCTGCACCACTACGAACAGGAGTTCGGCGTGGAGAAAGATTATTTCCACCTGCGCGGACAGGACAACATCGTCCGCTACCTGCCGATCGGCAAGGTGCTCGTCCGCGTGCATGCGGACGATTCGCTCTTCGAGGTGCTGGCCCGCTGCACCGCCGCCCTGGCCGCGCGCTGCGAACTGGTCCTCAGCCTCCCGGAAGGGCTCGACAACGCCGTGGTGAAATTCATCAACGGCAAGGATTGCCGCTTCATGCTGAAGGGTTCCGAGGTGGTGGTGGAAGACGATGCCGCCGTTGCCGCGCGGATGGGCTCGGTGCAGGGCATCCGCTACGCCGCGCCCGACCGGGTTCCGGCGGTGGTCTACGAACGCGCCGCCGAGCTGGGCTTCTACATCGCCCGCGAGCCGGTCATGATGGAAGGCCGCATCGAACTGCTCCAGTATTTCCACGAGCAGGCCGTCTGCCGAAACTACCACCGCTACGGAAACCTCGGCGAACGCTCGCTCGCGTAGCTCTATTCCAGCCGAAGCTTTTCGGTGAGGTCGTCGAACTGCTTCATGATGGCGGGGTCGTTGAGCGGAATGACGGGATCGACCGTCAGTTCGCGCAGCTCCTTGAAGGAGGTCTCGAACTGCTCGAAGGTATCGAGCAGTTCGGCGCCGACCCAGGCGGTCTTGTAGGTGTTTTTCGCGACATCCACATCCACCGAAAGGCGTTGCACCTCCTCGCCCAGCCGCTTGTGCGAGGTGCGCATGTATTCCTGCACCTTGCCGCACACCTCGATGAAATGGCCCTGGGCTTCGAGGTTTCCTTCCAAGATGGCCTTCTGGCTGTCGGAAAGCCCGTTGGTCCGGAGCAGCCTTTCGGTCTCCTTCTGCGTGAGGAGCATCCGCCGGCCCAGTTCGTCGACCCGGACGAGATAGACGCCGTCGATCGTATCGAGCACGTTGCGGTATCCCAGCAGCATGGCGTCGTTCAGCACGACGTAGAGGCCGTAGTAGCGCTTGAGCACATCGGGGTTGGCCTCGCCCGCCCGGATCTGTTCGGCCAATTGGTTGGAGAGCATCTTGACGTTGATGAACAAGCCGCAAAGGTCGAGATAGCCCTCGCCCTCCATCTTCGAGAGCGAGAGGAACAGCTTGGCCTGGGGCGTGGCAATCTCGAGCCCGTTCGTTTTGAACAGGTCGCGCAACTCCTCCACCACCCGATCCTGCTCGGCGCGCACGTCGGCAATGTATTCCTCGGCGTTGGCGATTTTTTTGTCGAGGTCGGACTTGGTGGTTTTCCACCCCATCAGATCGTCTTCGGTCGGGG
>NZ_JBFJYW010000394.1:0-2585 GCF_041622395.1 Pontiella sp.
AGCGCGGAGAGCACTTCGTCAGCATAGCCGAGCTGATCGTCGGAGAGCGGCAGCACGCGTACTTGCTCCGGCGCGAGCCAGACAGGGAAACCGCCGGCATAATGCTCGGTCAGGATGCCGAAGAAACGCTCCAGGCTGCCGAACAGTGCGCGATGCACCATGTAGGGGCGATGCGCCTCGCCGTCGTCGCCGATATACTTGAGATCGAAACGCTCGGGCAGGTTGAAGTCGAACTGGATCGTGCTGGTCTGCCATTCGCGGCCGATCGCATCCTTCACCTTGAGGTCGATCTTCGGGCCGTAGAACGCGCCGCCGCCTTCGTCCACCTCGTAGGGCAGTCCTTCGGCCTTGATCGCCGCTTCGAGCGATTGGGTGGCCTGGTCCCAGCGGGCCTCTTCGCCGACCGCCTTTTCGGGGCGCGTCGAGAGGTAGGCTTTCACTTCCGTGAAGCCGAAGGTTTTCCAAATAAAATTGCAGAAGCGGATGACTTCCTTGACCTCGTCTTCGATCTGGTCGGTGGTGCAGAAGATGTGGGCATCATCCTGGGTGAACCCGCGAACGCGGAAGAGGCCGTGCAGGGTGCCGGCCTTTTCGTAGCGGTAGACCGTGCCGAGCTCGGCCCAGCGCAGCGGCAACTCGCGGTAGGAGCGCAAGCCGCATTTGTAGATCTCGACGTGGAACGGGCAGTTCATCGGCTTGATGAAATATTCCTGGCCATCGACATCCATCGCCGCATACATGCCTTCGCGGTAGAAATCGAGGTGGCCCGAGGTTTCCCACAGGTTGGCTTTGCCGACATGCGGAGTGAAAACGATGTCGTAGCCGTTCTTGTAATGTTCCTTGCGCCAGAAATCCTCGATCACGGTGCGGATGCGCCCGCCCTTCGGGTGCCAGTGCACCAGCCCCGGCCCGACGTTCTCGGAAATCGAAAAGAGATCGAGCTCCTTGGCCAGGCGGCGGTGGTCGCGCTTTTGGGCCTCTTCGATCTGCTTGAGGTAGAGGCGCAACTGTTTCGGGTTGGTGAAGGCCGTGCCGTAGAGGCGCTGCAGCATCGGGTTGGTTTCGTGGCCGCGGTAGTAGGAGCCCGCCACGTTCATGATCTTGAAGGCGCGCAACTGGCCCGTGCTTTCCACGTGCGGGCCGCGGCACAGGTCCATGAACTCGCCGCAGGTATAGAAGGTGATCGTGTCGCCTTCCGGAATGTCGGCCAGGCGTTCGAGCTTGTATTTCTGGTCCTTCAGCAGTTCCTTCGCTTCGTCGCGCGATACCGTCAGGCATTCGAAGGGCTGGTTTTCGTCGATGATCTTCTGCATCTCGGCTTCGATCCGCTCGAAGTCGTCCGGCGTAATGCGGGCTCCGAGATCGAAGTCGTAGTAGAACCCGTCGTCGGTCGACGGACCGATGTCGAGTTGCACGTCATCAAACAGGCGGCAAACCGCAGCCGCCATTACATGCGCCGTCGAGTGGCGCAACCGATCCAAATCGCTGTTTTCGTTTTTCATAAAGTGGCAGGGATCTCCTGTAAAAAGAGGGCGAATATAGGGGGTTGTCCGGACGCTGTCAATTGGCGTAGGGATTTAAAGTTCCTTAATGAAATCTACTGTTTAGGGATTGCCGGACTCGTCCGGATGAGGGGGGGCTATTGGGAAAGTTTCCTGCTTCTGCTTCCACCGGGTTGTTTTCCCAGCGAGAGCGTGGAGTAGGTGTGTCTAATGTTATGTGTTTCGTCTTTGGTCTCGTTCGGGCCCATGAAGAAATCCAATGTGCGTTCTCTTGCAAGGTTTTCAGTGAGGATTTTACGTCCGGCTTTATCGAGGCGGACTCTGCTGCCGGGGTCGAGTTCGATGAATGGAATGGATAGCTGCCCTTTGTCGGTACAAAGTAAAATCCCATCATTTTCGCTTCCCGCAAACGTTCCCTCGCATACGTTGCCGTTTTTGCGGTGAATTTCAATCCTTTCGCCTTTTCGGCATGTGGGATATTTTTCGTTGAGCTCGTGCGTTATGATGGTTTGGTGGGCGTTGATCACGCCCTTGAAAGTCATCGATTGAATCCATGGCGGATTGTAGGGACGGGCTAAATGATTTTGTAGTCGAAGGGCTCTGGATTGGGGATACCGGTGTCGGTAAGTAATTAGTAACGATTCATAATTAATGTAGATATGGGCCAAGGTTGCCAGCACGGAAACCACCAGCAAAATCACGCACCATTTGATGCGTAAGCTCTTAATGGAATATCCTGTGGTCATTGCGCCATTTCAGTTACCTTAAATATGTCTTAAGTTTGATGTTTGCTTTGGATATGGCAAGCATTCAATTGTCTTTTGTGTAAGGGGAGAATGGTTTTGTTCTTGGAGAGCGTAGGGCATGGCATGAAAGCCCCTGGCAACGGTTCTTTTTGATCTTTGCAGAGGCGGAAGCTATTTCATCGTAGGGGCTATTTGGTGGATGGCGGAATTGAGCCGTTGTCTTGATCCTTACAAAAAAAAGCACCCCGCAGGGACGCGGAGTGCTTTTCGCAGTGGGCTCGGGTCAGCCGGTTACATCGCAATTTCTTCGATGGTCGCGCTGTCGCGCAGGCTCTTG
>NZ_JBFJYW010000395.1:0-2577 GCF_041622395.1 Pontiella sp.
GCTTCCGAGTTCATTTACAACAAGTACAAAGACATGAAGACCTGCGGCGTGCTGGAGCGCGACGAGACCTACGGGATCACCAAGATCGCGGAACCGATCGGCATTATCGCCGGCGTTGTCCCGACCACCAACCCGACCTCCACCGCCATCTTCAAGGCGCTGATTTCGCTGAAAACCCGTAACGGCATAATTTTCTCGCCGCATCCCCGCGCCAAAGGCTGCACGTCCGAGGCCGCCATGCTGGTTCGCAAGGCGGCGGAAGAGGCCGGCGCACCGGTCGGGCTGATCGATTGCATCGAAACCCCGTCCGTCGAACTGAGCAACGCGCTGATGAGCCATCCGGACATCGCGCTGATTCTGGCCACGGGCGGCCCGGGCATGGTGAAGGCGGCCTACAGCTCCGGCAAGCCGGCGCTCGGCGTTGGGGCGGGCAACACGCCGGCACTCATCGACGAAACCGCCTGCATCAAGACCGCGGTCAACAGCATCCTGATTTCCAAGACCTTCGATAACGGCGTCATCTGCGCATCCGAGCAGAGCGTGGTCGTGGTCGACTCCGTCTACGACGAAGTGAAGGAGGAGTTCATCAAGCGCGGGGCCACGATCCTGACCGCCGCCCAGAAAAAGAAGGTCGGCGAAACCATCATGATCGACGGCCACCTCAACGCCAAGATCGTGGGCCAGCCGGCCGCGAAGATCGCCGAGTTGGCGGGCGTCAAGGTGAAGGAAGAGACCAAGGTCCTGATCGGCGAAGCCACGAAGATCGGCCCCGAAGAGCCGTTTTCCTATGAAAAGCTCAGCCCGGTGCTGGGGCTCTACAAGGCCTCCGACTTTGCCGAGGGCGTGGACAAGGCCGAAGCGCTGGTCTCCGCCGGCGGTATCGGGCACACGTCCGTGCTCTACACCGATCCGCTCAACGCGGACCGCATCGCCGAGTTCGGCGCAAAGATGAAGACCGGACGCATCCTGGTCAACACGCCCAGCTCGCAGGGCGCGATCGGCGACCTGTACAACTTTAAACTCGAACCTTCTTTGACCCTGGGCTGCGGAAGCTGGGGCGGAAACTCTGTCAGCGAAAACGTGGGAGTCAAACACCTGATGAACGTCAAAACCGTCGCCGAGCGCCGTGAAAACACCTTGTGGTTCAATGTGCCCAAAAACATCTACTTCAAGTATGGCTGCCTGCCGATCGCCCTCAAGGACCTCGCCGGCAGCAAGCGCGCCATGATCGTGACCGACAAGGCGCTGCTCGACCTCGGCCTGGTCAAGAAGGTGACCGACGCGCTCGACTGCATCAAGATCGACTTCGAGATCTTCCACCAGGTCAAGCCCGATCCCGATCTGAGCACCGTCAAGGCCGGCCTCAAAATGATGAACGGCTACCGGCCCGACGTCATCATCGCCCTCGGCGGCGGCTCGCCGATGGATGCGGCCAAGATCATGTGGCTGATGTACGAGAGCCCGGAAACCAAGTTCGAGGATCTGGCGATGCGCTTCATGGATATCCGCAAACGCATCTGCACCTTCCCGGAACTCGGCAAGAAAGCCAAGATGGTCTGCATCCCGACCACCAGCGGCACCGGCTCGGAAGTCACCCCGTTCGCCGTCGTGACCGACGACAAGACCGGCGCGAAATATCCGATCGCCGACTATGCCCTGACGCCGGACATGGCCATCTGCGATCCGGAACTGGTGATGGGCATGCCGAAATCGCTCACCGCGTTCGGCGGGATCGACGCCGTGACCCATGCGCTCGAAGCGATGGTTAGCATCATCAGCTCCGAGTTCACCAATCCGCAGGCGCTCGAAGCCCTACGCTTGCTGTTCAAGTATCTGCCGGAGTCCTATGCCACGGGCGACCGCAAGGCGCGCGAAAAGGTACACTATGCCGCGACGCTCGCCGGCATGAGCTTTGCCAATGCCTTCCTGGGCATCTGCCACTCGATGGCGCACAAGCTCGGCGCGGCCTACCACCTGCCGCACGGCATGGCGAATGCGCTGATGATCAACGAGGTCATCAAGTTCAACGCCACGGACAATCCGATCAAGCAGGCGGCGTTCTCGCAGTACAGCTGGCCGACCGCCAAGGAGCGCTACGCCCGCGTGGCCGACTATCTCCAGCTCGGCGGCACCACGGACGATTCCAAGGTCAAGCTGCTGATCAAGGCGATCGACGACTTGAAGAAAAAGCTCAACATCCCGATGAGCATCAAGGAAGCCGGGGTCGACGAAAAGGTCTTCATGGCCAATCTCGACCAGCTCGCCGAGGATGCGTTCGACGACCAGTGCACCGGTGCCAACCCGCGCTACCCGCTGATCAGCGAGCTCAAGGAACTCTACGTTAAGGCCTTCCAAGGCTAGTAGACCGCTGCGGAAACGCAGCCTCTCTCTCCTCCTAGGGGCCGTCAAAAGCCTCTGCTCCGCCCCTCCCTGGACTCCCTTTCCAGGGAGGGGCTTTTTGGTGGTGTCCACCGGCGCAGGCTCGCTCGCCAACGCGGCGCGCCGGCATCTAAACACGGAGACTCCCTGCGAATGGAAATATTGGCCACAAGAGAGCGCAAAGGACGCAGAGGCAAC
>NZ_JBFJYW010000396.1:0-2478 GCF_041622395.1 Pontiella sp.
AAAAAAAAGGCTACTCGTTTGGAACCTTCAAGGGGGTCTATACCCCGAGCGTGCTGACGATCTTCGGCGTAATCATGTACCTGCGCTTCGGCTGGGTGCTCGGCAACGTCGGGCTGGCGGGAACCTTGCTGATCGTCACGATGGCGACGGCCATCACCTTCCTGACCGGCCTCTCGATCTCGGCGATGGCCACCAACATGAAGGTGGGCGGCGGCGGCGCCTACTATATCATCTCCCGCTCGCTCGGCATCGAAGCTGGCGCGGCGATCGGCCTGCCGCTCTTTTTCGCGCGCGCCTTCGGCGTGGCGTTCTATATTGCGGGTTTTACCGAAGCGTTGATGACGGTGGTCAATCCGTTGCCGATGCTCGACCCGGCTATCGCGGCCAAGGTTATTTCCGCCGCCACGCTGGTGCTGCTGACGGCGCTGGCCTATTTTTCGGCGGACCTCGCATTGAAGGTCCAGTTCGCCATCTTTGCCGCCATCGGCGTTTCGCTGGTTTCGTTTTTCATGGGCAACCCGACGCCCGAAGCGCTGGCCATTCCGGCAACGGCAACCATTCCGCCGAAGGCGGCGTTCTGGGTGGTGTTCGCGGTCTTCTTCCCGGCCGTCACCGGGATTGAAGCCGGTCTCGGTTTGTCGGGCGACCTGAAGGATCCGGCCAAATCGCTTCCGCGGGGGACGCTGCTCGCCATCGGCACGGGCTACTTGGTCTACATGGCCATGCCGGTCTTCCTGCACCTCCGGGTGCCCGACGGCAACCTGCTGCTGATCGACTCCAACATCATGACGACGGTGGCGCGCTGGAGCATCCCGATTGTGATCGGGGTCTTCGCGGCCTCGCTTTCCAGTGCGCTCGGATCGCTGCTCGGCGCACCGCGCACCCTGCAGGCGCTGGCGATCGACCGCGTCATTCCGCGCTTCATCGGCAAAGGGTTCGGCAAGGACAAGGCCGACCCGCGGATCGCCACCGCCATCTCGTTCGCGGTCGCGCTCGGCGCCGTGCTGTTGGGCGACCTCGACCTGATTGCCCCGATCCTCTCGATGTTCTTCCTGCTCTCCTACGGGCTGCTCAACCTGTCCGCCGGCTTGGAAGGGTTGATCGAAAGTCCATCGTGGCGGCCCAAGTTCAAGGTCAAATATGGCATCTCGCTGCTCGGTGCGGCCGCCTGCTTCACGGCGATGCTGATGATCGACGCCGGGGCGACGATCATTGCGGTCGTGGTGACCTCGCTGGTCTTCTACCTCATCAAACGCCGGCAGCTGAATGCGCACTGGGCCGACATGCGCTACGGCATCCTGACGCTGCTGATCCGTTTTGCCATCCACCGGCTCAACAAACTCAAGCCCGACGAACGGACATGGCGGCCCAACATCCTCGCGCTGAGCGGCTCCCCCAAGTCGCGCTGGCACCTGATCGAGATGGCGCATTCGCTCGCGCAGCATAGCAGCGCCCTAACCATTTCCAGCATCCTGCCGGTCGAGGATTGGTCGGCCGCCAAGGTCCAGAGCATGGAAACTTCCATACGCGACTATCTGGCCAAGCGGGAAGTCGAAGCCATGGTGAAGATCTTCCCCTCGCCCGACATGCTGACCGGGGCCTCCGCCTTGGTGCGCGCCTACGGCTACGGACCGCTCACCCCCAACACCATCCTGCTCGGCGACACCGACAACAGCGAAAGCTTCACCGAGTTCGCCGAACTCATCAAACTGGTCTACCGCACGGAACGCAACCTGATCATGCTGAAAGAGAGCAACCGCGTGCCCGCCGAAGAGGCGATCGAGATCCACGTCTGGTGGGGCGGCAACAAGGACAACATCGGCCTCATCCTCACCTTGGCCTATCAAATCCAAAAGAGCCCGATCTGGAAACAGTCCAAACTCCACATCAAAACCATCGTCGATTCCGAAGGGGAACGGGGCGCGGCGAAGGAGCGGCTGAACAGCTTCATCGAAGAGCAACGCATCCCCGCCGAAACCGAAGTGCTGATCAAGCAGCAGTCCAGCTTCTACGACATCATCCGCCAGGTCTCCGCCAACGCCGGACTGGTCTTCATGGGCATGCGCCCGCCGGAAAAAGACGAAACGGACGATGCGTATGGCGCATACTACGGCAAGTTGATGGAAGCCACCTCGCAGATGCCCACCCTCGCGTTTGTCCTCGCCGCCGAAAAGATCGAGTTCCGCAAGGTCATCGGCATTTCGCAACGGGGCTGAACGCCGCGCCACGCGGCGCGGCGGACGATCCGCGGAGCTATGCCATCCCGATGGCCGAGAGGAAGACGGACTTTAGTTCGTGGTAGGCCTTGTCGAGATCGTCGTTGACGATCTGGAAGGTGTATTCGTTGCGGCACGCCATTTCCGCGGCGGCGTTTTCGAGCCGCTTCTGGATGACCTTTTCCTCGTCGGTGGCGCGGCCGCGCAGCCGCTTTTCCAGTTCTTCCATGGAAGGCGGCGAGATGAAGATGTCGGTGAAGCC
>NZ_JBFJYW010000397.1:0-2385 GCF_041622395.1 Pontiella sp.
AATATACGAGCCTCTGTGTCTCAGAGCCCTCTGTGGTAAAAATACGAAGTTCTAGGTGATACGCTGCACTAGACCATTGCCGTCTGCGAAGGGCGCGAACCGGGGCGCCGGTCCTTCTTGATTCCGAGGAAAACGGGCGAAGCCCCCACCAGCCCCATCAGCAGGAGCATCCCCAGCGCCGTTCCGACCGGGAAGACGAGCAGGCTACACATTGCGAGAACATAGCCCGACACCAAGGCCCACGTTCCCTTCGCAAAAATCCCGATCGCCACGATGAACGAAAACAGGGTCATGAATGCGAACAGGGCGGGAAACAGCCAGACCAGCGCCGCGGCATCCTGCACAGGATGCATGACGTGCAACGCCAGCATGGTTCCGTAGGTCAGCAGCAGGGCCACGGCGCACAACCGCAACCAGCCAAACCAGGCCCCGGATCCATCGCGCGGCGGCGCGTGTCGCGATTTCGATGATCGGCGATGGTGTTTTTTCGATGACGGCGAACGCTTGATTTTCCATTCGTCGACGGTTTCCGGCGTGGCATAGATCGAACTGGAGGCCAAGCGACCGGCCCCCTTTTTCTGGCTGGCGCGCGGACCGCTCTCCGCGCCGTAGCGGTCGCCCTGACGGGAAAGATAGATGCCTTCGATGGCCCCCAGCGCAGCAACGGCAATGGCCGAGAAGACCAGCAACGTTACATTGGCCTTCCGTTGGCTGTTATACCGCTCCAGCAACTCCCCGGACTCATGCATCTGCCACAGTACATTGGCCGACATACCGACCAACAAGGCAAACACGACAATCCCCGCTATCCGCAAACCTCTAAGCATGGGTTTTCCTCCAAAAACCTAACCCCGATGGACTTGCATGATTAGCCGACGATGAGGGTTTGTCAAATGCTAGGCTAGTATTTTTCACCAGCCTATCGGGAAGCTATGCAATTTTCATCGCGCCGCCTTCGATAATCACCTTGGCCGTCGAACCTTCCGCCAAATTCCCGGAAATGATCGCCCGCGAAATCGGGGTTTCCAGATGTTGCTGGATAAAGCGCTTGAGCGGGCGGGCGCCATAGACCGGATCGAATCCCTCCTTGGCGATATACGCCGCCGCCTCGGTGCTTAGATCGAGCCCGATTCCCTGCTGGATCAACCGCAGTTCCAGATCCTTGAGCAGGAGCGAAACAATGGCCGTAATCTCCGCAAGGGTCAGCGGCTTGAACAGCACGGTTTCGTCCACGCGGTTGAGAAACTCGGGCCGGAAACTCGCCCGCAGCATTTTCATGACGTCTTCGCGCGCTTCGTCGCTGATATGCCCTTGGTCGTCGATGCCGTCGAGCAGATGGGTCGAGCCCAGGTTGCTGGTCATGATGACGATGGTATTCTTGAAGTTGACGGTGCGGCCGTGCGAGTCGGTCAACCGTCCGTCTTCCAGGATCTGCAGCAGCACGTTGAAGACGTCCGGATGCGCCTTTTCAATCTCGTCGAGCAACACCACCGAATAGGGCTTGCGTCGCACCGCCTCGGTCAGCTGACCGCCCTCTTCGAAACCGACATAGCCGGGAGGTGCCCCGACCAACCGCGACACGGTATGCTTTTCCATGTATTCGCTCATGTCGATGCGCACCATGTTGTTTTCGGAATCGAACAGCTCCCAGGCCAGCGTCCGGGCCAGCTCGGTCTTACCGACGCCGGTCGGCCCCAGGAACAGGAAGGAGCCGATGGGCCGGTTCGGGTTTTGGATGCCGGCGCGGGACCGCAATACCGCATCGGCCACCGCCTGCACGGCCTCGTCCTGGCCAATCACCCGTTCGTGCAGCACCTCGTCGAGTTTCAAGAGTTTTTCGCGCTCGCCTTCGAGCAGCTTCGTCAACGGAATGCCCGCCCAGCGGGAAATCACTTCGGCAATTTCCTCTACGGTCACCTCTTCGCGCAGCAGCGATCCGGCTTCGCGTTGCCCCATGGCCGCCTCGGCTTCCGCCAAATGCTTGGCGATTTCGGGAATGGTTCCATGGCGTAGTTTGGCCACGCGTTCGAGGTCGTATTCGCGCTCCGCCTTTTCGGCCTCCTGCCGGGCCAGCTCCAGCCCTTCGCGCAGTTCGCGGACCTTTTCGATGCCGCCCTTTTCATTTTCCCACTGCGCCTTCATGGCGTCGGCCTCGGCGCGCAGATCGGCCAGCTCCTGCTTCAGCGAGTCGAGCCGCTCCTTGGAAGCCTTGTCCTTTTCCTTTTTCAGCGCGGTCTCCTCGATCTCCAGCCGCATCACCTTGCGGGTGATTTCGTCCAGTTCGGCGGGCATCGAATCGATCTCGGTACGGATCGTCGCGCAGGCCTCGTCCATCAGGTCGATCGCCTTGTCCGGCAGGAAGCGGTCGGAGATGTAGCGGTCCGA
>NZ_JBFJYW010000398.1:0-2367 GCF_041622395.1 Pontiella sp.
CTACGACGATGCCCGCGCCTTCGGTCAGGTTGATGCCGTCGAAGACGATGTCTGCCTCGTAGGCTTCCGGCTCGATCAACTCCCGTCCGGTCTTTGAGCGCTCCGTGGTTCGGGGGTGTCCATGCGTCGGGCGCATTCCCTTTGTCCGGGTTTAAGAACCCTTCCGGGATGATCCCTTTTCATGGGGGCCATTCCGCACCGTCGGTCGGTTCCGGCTTTTATTGGGTTCAACGGATTGTTCCGATTTCCTTCGCTCCTTTCCGCGGCCCGGAAAATATTTTTTTTCAAATTTGGGCCTTATCCTCGCCTTAAGGTTTGCCGTGCTACCTTCCCGTCAACGATTGAGAACGCAAACGCATCAGTTGCATAGCGATCGGAAACCGTAACCAGACGGAGGCAGTAGAATGAAAAAGCTCATAGTATTACTCGCAACAGGCACCCTCGCCGCCCATGCGGCCGACGTATTCCACGAGTTCACCGCCAGCGATGGCCGCAAGCTCAAGGCCAAGGTCATCTTCTTTAACGAGCGGTCGAACACGGTCGAAATCGAGCGCGAGGACGGAACGAAAATCTCAACCCAGCTCGGGGCGTTCGATCGCGAAGACCACGACTATATCCGGGAGTGGGGGCCGATCTCCACGTTCATGTCCGAGACCAAGGTTCCGGTCTCCGTCAGTTGCGTAAAAGTGCGCTCCTGGAAGGAGAAGCATGAGTCTTCCTCCGGTGGCGGCAATCAGCGCGGCGGCGGTGGCGGCGGCATGATGGGTTCGCTGGGCCAAGGCGGCGGTGGCGGCGGTGGCGGCGGCGGAGGCGGTATGCAGGGCGGCAACGAAGCCAGCGTGGTTGCCACCGACAAAAACGAGGAATTCCGTTACGAAATCAAGCTTTTCAACCGCACGGATATCCCGATGAAGAATATCGAGGTGGAATACAACATCTTCTACGACCAGGACCAGGCGGTGCGTGTCGGTTCTTCTTCCGAAACAACACAACCGAACGACCGGGGTGGACCTCCCCAGGGCAACCGGGGCGGAGCGCAGCAGAGCGGCACCTACTGCGTCAAGTCTGGCGTACAGACCACGGGTGGCCGAGCGCAGATTCCGGAACTCGGGCACCGGAACCGCAGAACCATTCAAACCGATAGCGTCGTCATCCTGAACCGATCCGCCACCAGCGAGGCGGAAGGCGAGCTGATCGATCTCGAGGGCGAACTCAAGGGCATCTGGGTCAAGGTCTCCATGCGCGCTCCGGACGGAACACTGCGGATTCGGGATATTGCCCAGCCGCCGCAACTCATCCGATTCCACGATTGGGCCCCCATCAAATAAACCGCTATCTCCCGCAAGGGATTGGAATAAACCAAACAAGCTAAGGAGTAAAATCATGAAAGCACAACTCTCAGTATGCATCCTGCTCGCAGCCGCGACCACCATGGCACAGCAAGGCAATGGGAACCGCCAGCCGATGAGCGCGGCCGAAATGATCGCCAAGCTCGATAAGGACAACGACGGAAAAATCTCGAAAACCGAATTCAACGGTCCGGATGAGCACTTCACCATGTTCGATGCCGACAAAGACGGCTACATCAGCGAAAGCGAGGTCCCCTCCGGTCCGCCCCAGCAACAGCAGGGTCAGCAGGGCATGCAGCAGGGCCAGTCGAACGGCCAGAAAGGCCGGCCGGGCGGACAAAACGAGTCGGCCGCCTCCTTTGTGACTCGGCTCGACAAGGACGGCGACGGCAAGGTTTCGAAGACGGAATTCGATGGTCCCGCCGATCACTTCACCCAGTGCGACGTCAACAAGGATGGCTATATCTCGTCGGACGAAGCTCCTTCCGGCCCGCCGCAACAGGGCGGCCGCCGCTAATTTGCAATACCGGCTGCCCGGGGGTGCCTGCCTCCCCACCCCCATCCCCAGGCCCTCCGGGTAGCCGTCCTTTTCCCCATCCCCCCAAAACGGTTCCGGCCATTGGACTTCTCCGATGGCCGGAACTTTTTTCGTGCTCTTGCGCCGTGCGGCCGTTCCCCGAGCCCGGCGTCTTTGTCCGTTTTGCGGAGCACTATGTGCCAAAGGCACAACACAATTTAGCATGGGGCGCAGCCCCATGAATCCCCGCAATCAAAGCCACTCGCCCTGAAGGGGCGATGCCCAAGGCTCAACCTAGTAAAGTAAATGAACCACAGATTAACGCGGATAAACACAGATGCATGAACAGGCTCTTCCTCCGGCGGGAGAGGGGGACCAGCTCCAGATCTCCTGGAGGATCGGTGTCCATCCGAGGCAATTCCTTCCGCTTGGGCGGAATTGTGTGGTTCCATTCCCGGATTTCGGTTTATAACCCGACGCGCCGAAATGTTTCTGCCGCCC
>NZ_JBFJYW010000399.1:0-2298 GCF_041622395.1 Pontiella sp.
ACCGGCGCGCCGCGGCGAGCTGCTCGAGCGTGGTGAAGGGCGCCTTGTCGGTAAAATAGTCCTTGCCGGCTTCCATCGCCTGGAAGCCGATGTCCGCGCGCTGGCAGGGTACCGCGGCGGCCGCCACCAGGCGCACGTCCGGATCCGCGAGGATCTGGCCGTAGGATTCGGCCACCTGGGCTTCGGGATTCCGTTCAACGAACGCCGAGACCTTGGCGGGATCCGGATCGAACACCCACTTGAGCGTTGCGCCGGAATCCTTCAGCCCGTTGGTCTGTCCGTAGATGTGCCCGTGGTCGAGATAGGCCGCGGCGAAAACGAATGCGCCCGGCCCGACCACCTTTTCGGCCTGGGCGGTTGGAGCATAATCCGCGCCGCTGGAAATTTGATGATTGCTCATTTCGCTTCCTGCGGCTGTTCGGCGACGGGCTGGCCGGCCATGCCCTTGATTTTGTCGATGACGCCGCTTTTGATTTTGATGGCGGCGCCAATGGTGGCCATGGCGATGGCGACCAGCAGGATGACGTTCACCAGCGCATGTTTCCATCCGCTGCCGACGGCATCGCCGAGGTAGCTGCGCTTGTTGTTCATGATGAAGAAGATGACATAGGCAATCGGCAGCATGGTCAGGCAGACGGCCGATGCGGCGACGGGCATCCACATGGGGGTGTTGGTGATGACGCCCAGAATGCCGATGGCCGGGACCAGGGCAAACATGCGGAAGCGTTTGGTGGTGTATTCCAGGCCGAACATTTCACAGATGGTGAATCCGCAAACCACCATGTGCGTGCTGATGGCGCCGCAGGTCATGGCAATGAAGCCGAGGTCGAAGACCACGCGGCCGATCGGTCCCATGGTTTGCACCAGCGCCTGGGCGGCGTCGAGCGGCTTGAGCGGCGTGGTCGGGTCGAGCGGATAGACGGTGTTGGCCATGGCGATGATGATCAGCGAGGTGACCAGCACGAACGGCAGGAACATGGAGAGGGCCAGGTCCCAGCGCATCAGCGTGCGGTGCGACTTCCCCCAGCCTTTGGCGAGCAGGGTGTAGGGGTAGAGGAAGGTCATGTTGATCCCGACGGCGGCGCCGATGGCGCCGAGCACGGTGGTGATGCCCTTGGCGGTGTTCGGGAAACCGAAGCCGAAGTTGCACGCTTTGAGCACGTCCATTTTGATGCCCGTCTTGACGACGACCGCTCCGAACATGATCACCACGATGGCGATGGTGCCGCGCAAAAACCATTCGTAGATTTTAATGCCCTTGGCATCCTTGCCATAGTTCCAGGTGGTGGAAACGTTGATTGCCAGGATGAGCAGGCCGATGCCCCAGCTGGTGGCGAGACCGACGCCCGTGAAGCCCTCGGCGTTTTCGGTGACGCCGCCGAGCTGGATGGCCAAGTCGCGCGCCGCCCCGGCGGCCAGACCGTATTGGGGGAAGTGCCAGATGACCGACGCCATCACCGTGCCGAGCGCCCAGAGGAAAATGAGCGGTTTGTTGATTTCGCGGCCGAAGGCCTTGTAGGGGCGCTCGCCGGACGTGAGCACCACTTTGCCCAGGGCGCCGAGCATCATGATGCCGAGGAACATGGCGAGCGGCTGCACCCACAGCAGGGAGTAGCCATAGTAGGCGCCCGCAACGATCGACGCGGCCGCACTGCCCGCGCCGAGCGTCATGGCGCTTTGCAGCAGTCCGGGGCCGGTGCGCTTGAGGTAGCCCTTGACCTTCGTGCCCAGAGGCGCGGTTTCCAGCGCTTCGAGTTCGGCGACCTCTTTGGCCAATGCGGCGGGATCCCACTTCCCGGTCATCGGGAGCCCTTTTTGACGGTGATCTTCGCTCATGGATTTCCCCTATCTGTATGATTTCGACATATCGACTATCGCGGCGGTCTGGACAACCGTCCGAGGTTTGGACCCGGCAATGCGTTTGAGGAGTTCGGTTTCGTAGGCCGCGCCGTCGAGCGGCAGCGCGACTTCGTCGCCGATCCAGGTGGAATAGATCATGGCGCCTGCCAGCTCGAGGGAGCGCAGCCCCGCATCGGCCGGGGCGATCAGTTCCGCCTGGCCGGCGGCGGCTGCCACGAAGTTGTTGAGAATGGCCGCATGCTGGTTGACGGCCGCGGTCGGCCGGAAGAGTTCCGTGGTGGTATCGGGGGCGCCGAACATCTCGTCCGTGCTACGGCTGAAAGCCGCGGCCGATTGACTGTTGCGGATGAGCGTGGCTTGGTTTCCGTCGGTCGTCGCGGTTGCGAGGTCGCCGACGATTTCGAGGCGGTTGCTGCCGGGGGACTCGCCCGTACTGGC
>NZ_JBFJYW010000400.1:0-2267 GCF_041622395.1 Pontiella sp.
CCGGCCATGATCCGATTCCGCGAGCATCACCTGGTTCTGGGCATTTTGGGTGGTTTTGATCATCTGGTCGCAGTCGGCCAGCGCCTCGTCGTACAAGCCCTCCTCGACCTTCAATTCAACGATCTCTTCCAGCAGGTCGTAGTCGCCGGCCTGTTCGTTGAGCAGCGTTTCGAGGGTCGAGATGCCGGCGGCGACAAGGCCTTGGCGGATGTAGACGCGGCCGAGTTCCTTGAGCGCATCGGTGCGCAGCTTGCCTTCGGCATCGACGACGGTTTCGAGATCTTCGGCGGCCCCGGCCAGCTGCCCGAGGCTGGCGAGCAGTTGCGCGCGGTAGAAGAGGATGCGGGCGTTTCCGGGATCGGCCTTGAGGGCCTCGGAGCACAGCACCAGCGCCTGGTCGTTGTTGCCGGCGCGACCGTGATAGAGGACCAGCAGCAACAGATGGCCCGCACCGTCGCCGCGCTTCGATTCCAGGAAGGCTTCAAGATCCTTGAGGTCGTGGTATTCAAGCCAGCTGTTGCAGAAGCGATCGAACAGGTAGCCCGGCCGCGGGTTTTTCAGCAGGATGCGGTAATAGTCCGCCGCCTTGCCCTCCGGTTGCGGGACTTCCGCAACGACGGCCAACACGGAAAACAACAGAACAATCCCGACACCCCGCACCCACTTCATGACCCACCCCCTATTTGAAACATTTTGCAAGAAGTGGGGAGAGCCTACCCAAATCGATAGACCGATTCACTTACAAACGTCCGCTGTTTTTGGAACCGCCGTTTGCGGAAAGGGGCCTGCCCCTCCGGACGACAAAAAATGCAAAACAGGCTCGATCGTGCGCAGTGGCCATTTATACTGCTTAACCTTGGTCATTATCGGTCTATTGGCCAATTGGTTATAGAAGGGATAAAACATGAAGAGCACACGACGACAAGCAATCCGCAACCAGGCATCGATACTCACCTTGCTGGCAGGCGCATCCGGACTCAACGCGTTCGCGAGCCCGGCCGATGGTGGGAAGGGGAGTTCCTTCGGCTTCGATGAAGAACAGATGAAAAACGTGCTGGTGAACATCGATCTGGAGGAAGGGACGGTCTGCGGGTTCATCGCAAACATGGACGGGAAGCCGTATGTGCTGACCAATACGCAGCTCATTTCAGGCCACCACCGCTTTACCCTGTCCACCCTGTCGGGCACGATGTTGCGCCCCACTCGGATCGAACTTTCCGCCACGCGCGATTTGGCCCGCATCCAGGTGGAATCCGACGCGGGGCTGAAGCTCGCCGCCGCCGTATCCGACGATACGGAGGTTATGCTTGCGGGCTTCACCTCATCCCAGAGCTCCTATTCGGAGACCGGCGGCATCGTCCAGAACGCGAACGAGGAGCGCTTCGACATCACCGCGGACTTTGGCAAAGAGAACTGCGGCAGCCCGATCCTGACCGCGAAGATGGAGGTGTGCGGCATTGCGAGCAACATCGACTACTACACGAACTCGGGCATTTCCTGGGGGCCGGCCACCCGCAACTTCATCTACCGCATCGAGGGCGATTCATGGTTTTCCCCGAACTGGAAGCAATACGACACCCTCTTCGGAAAGCCCCTGCGCGACGCAGACAGCTTCCGGCAGCAGGTCTACGGACTGGCTAGCAACTGGATGAAAAACCTGAAGTCGAGAATCGAGACCGAGGAGGATGTCCCCCTCGAAGTCGAGCGCTGGATCAAACAGCATAACGGGATGGTCGGCAACCTCGAGGACAAACGCGGCAGCAAAAAGAAGGGAACCGATCCGAACAAATCCTTCCAGAAAGATTTCTCCGACAGTTGCAATGCCTTGGTTGACATGTGCGAGGCCAAAGCCAGAAGCCTGACCTTCGTTGCCGAACAGAAAAACGCCACGCCGTTTACCAGCAACCAGTTCCTGTGGCGTTCGCGCGAGCTGTTGCTGTTCGTGAGGGTTGT
Source organism: Pontiella sp. (assembly GCF_041622395.1). Classification (NCBI taxonomy): domain Bacteria; kingdom Pseudomonadati; phylum Kiritimatiellota; class Kiritimatiellia; order Kiritimatiellales; family Pontiellaceae; genus Pontiella; species Pontiella sp. Next base: position 1,954 of record NZ_JBFJYW010000400.1, read on the forward strand.
CCGGGCTTTCGAGGAGTCCAAAAGCAACATGATCTGGTAACGCCCGTCAAAGCAGATCCAGCTGGTTGAGCTCGGCGACGGGGCGGAACGATCGGCGGTGCGCGGGCGTTGCCCCGTACCGGCGCAGGGCTTCCAAATGTTGCTTGGTGCCATAGCCTTTGTGCGCGGCGAAGCCATATTCGGGATAGCGCGCATCCAACGCCACCATCATCCGGTCGCGGGTGACCTTGGCGATGATGCTGGCGGCGGAGATGGAGATGGAGAGCGCGTCGCCCTTCACGATCGCCTTGTGCCCGCACGGAAGCCCTTTAACG
>NZ_JBFJYW010000401.1:0-2256 GCF_041622395.1 Pontiella sp.
CGGGTCGTCCTCTCCATAGACATACGTGGTGTAGAGGTTGGTGTAGGCCCACTGGGTGGTCACTTCGTAGAGCCGCCCGGAAATTTCGTTATTGATCCAGATGCTGACGTCTTCGTTGAGCTCGCCGCGCTGGAACGCGGCTTCGCCGTCGTCGGTCGTCGAGTTTTCATCCCAGGTGCTATCCCTCAACCACACCCCGTAATACTTGGAGCGGATGTCCTGACTGTACGACAGGGTATTATCCCGATTCATGCGGTAATAGGCGTTCGCCTTCAGGTTTACGGATGCGGACCCCGGCTTTGAGATCGAAATCTCCTGGCCCCCGGCATTCGCCACGACGGCCGCGACTATAAAAACAACTGACTTTTTCATCTTTTTAGGTTCCTGCTTGTTCCTGTGCAATGGTGTGGTGGTACACGCTTGGTTATTGGATATATAACGGGTTCAACGACGAATATTGATTCAATTATGGTTACCGTGATGTAACCGACGCCGGCAGGGATAAACGGAAGGCGGTTTCGGCGGGATCGGCATCGATCAGCTCCAATTTTCCGCCATGGGCCTGCGCGATTTCGCGGGCGATGGAAAGGCCGAGCCCGGTGCCGTCGACCTTGCGGTTGTGGGCCGAATCGGCGCGGTAGAACCGCTCGAAAATCCGTTCGCGCTCCGCCGGGAGAATGGGAGCCCCGCGGTTCGAAATGGTCAGTTGCACCCATTCGCCCTTCCGTTTCAAGGCGACGGTGATGGGCGGTTCGCCCAGACTGTATTTCACCGCATTCCCGACCAGGTTGTGCATCACCAGCTCCAGCATCCGCCGATCGCCTTCGACCTCGATCGCGGGATCGATGCGGGCAACGGTCCGCTGCCGGGAATCCAGCGCCTCGATATCGTCGACGGCCTCCGAGACCATCGCCGAGAAATCCAGCGGTTCGCGCTGGAGCGGCATGTTCCCGGAATCGGCCTGCGCCAAGATCAGCAGGTTGCGGATGATGCCGTCCAACCGCTGGACCTCGTCGAGCAAATCCACGCAAAGGGTTTGGGAGGGCGACCCGTCCGGGGCCTTTCGCAAGGCGGTTTCGAGTTGCGCGTGCAGGATGGTGAGCGGGGTTTTAAGCTCGTGCGCGGCATTGGCACTGAAGCGCGCCGCCTGGCCGAAACTCCGCTCCAGCCGGCCGAGCATTTCGTTGATGGTGTCGATCAGCTGCCGGAACTCGGGATCGGCCTTAACCACGCCGATACGCTCATCCAGATGCCGGGCACTCACTTTGCGGGCCGTATGGACAATGGCGTTGACCGGGCGCAAGGCCAACTTCGCCAGCAACCAGCCGCTCCCAATCAGCAGTAACAACGCCAACGGGGCCGACAGCAGCAGCTTGGACCGGAACTCGCCGATTTCGGCATTCAGCGGTTCGAGCCCCATTCCAATCAGCACGCGCAGATCGGGATTGCACACGGCCATCATCCGGTAGGTCCCCACGGTTTCGAAGATCGCGCGGGAGATGGGGAGCTCCGGATGCATCCCGCGCCGCCCCGCCGCTTCCGGCAAATTCGGATTCGCCCGTTCGGCGAAAAAGAGGGAAACGAAGGCTTCGTCGAGGATCGCTTCCCCGTCGTATCCCTTGGGCCAGTCCCCCGACTCGATCATGATGTTGCCGTCGTAGTCCGTCATCCGGAAGACCAGCGTTCGGCCGGGCACCTCCCGCCCCACCGACGCCATCCGGTCCCCGACCCGCTCCTCCAGATCGATCTGCCGCGGGTGGCGCAACTGGTCGCCGAGGCTCGCACGCAGTTCGGCATCGGTGCGCTCCAGCCCAACCCGATAGGCCATCCGCAAAAAATATACGCAATAGCCCGTCAGCAAAACCCCGAACAGCGGAACGCTGTAAAGCGCCAACTTTAGTTTGAACGAGCCTGGCACCGGCCGGCCTCCGCATTGAAGCGATAGCCCGTGTTGCGAACCGTTTGGATGAAGCTGTCGCCGTCGCGATCAATCTTCTCGCGGATGCGGCGGACGCAAACCTTGACCAAGCTCGTCTGCGGATCAAACCCATAGCCCCAGACATACTTCAACAGCTGCGAGCGCGTGAACACCTTGTTCGGCGACCGCATCAGATATTCGAGCAGCCGAAACTCGCGCGGGGCAAAGAATATTTTTTCATCGCCATACCGCGCCTCGCGGGTCACGAGGTTGAGCATCAACGGCCCCGCGTGCAACACGCTGTTGCGGCGGGTTACGGCATTGATGCGCGCCAGCAG
>NZ_JBFJYW010000402.1:0-2215 GCF_041622395.1 Pontiella sp.
CGGGTTGATGTGGAGTTTTTTGCGCGCCTTCTCGCTCTTGGACGCATTTTCGGACTCTTCCTGGTGCATGTCGATATCGTCGAGGGCGGAAAGGGTGAGATCGAGCGAGATTTTTTCCTCATCGAACTTTTTCTGGAGGAACACCTTGTCGATCGCGTTGGCGTAAGCCTCTTCCGGCGAGATGATGCCGCGCATGACCAAACTCAGCAGGTCGTCGGCAAAGGTGCACATGCCCACATTCCTGCCGGTCTGCATGATCGACGGGATCTGGTGGGTTTTGCCCTCGCGGATGTTGGCGGCAACGGCGGGCGTAACCACCAGGATTTCGCAGGAGGCGATACGGCCCCCGCCAATGCGCCGGCAGAGGGTCTGGGCAATCACGCCCTTGAGCGAATCGGCCAGCATGGTCCGGATCTGGTTCTGGCGGTCGGCCGGAAACTTGTCGATGATGCGGTCGATGGTGGTTGCGGCGGTGTTGGTATGCAACGTCCCGAAAACCAGATGGCCGGTTTCGGCGGTCTCGATGGCGATTTCCATCGTTTCGAGGTCGCGCATTTCCCCCACCAGCACGATATCCGGGTCTTCGCGGAGTGCGGCGCGCAGGGCATTGGCAAAGCTTTTGGTGTGCACGTGCACTTCGCGCTGGTTGACCAGACAGCCCAGCGAACGGTGCCGGAACTCCACCGGATCCTCGACCGTGATCAGATGCATGCGGCGCGTGCGGTTGATCAAATCGACCATGGCCGCGAGCGTGGTGGACTTGCCGCTGCCGGTTGGACCGGTGACAATCACAAGCCCCTTGTTGAGAAAGCAAAACGACCGGACCCCCTCGGGAATGTTGAGCTCCTCGAACGTCGGCACGCGTGAGGGTATCTGGCGCATCACGCTCCCGATCCCCTCGTGATCCATGAAAATGTTCACCCGAAAACGGGCCGCGCCCGGCAGTTCATAGGCAAAGTCGGTGTCCCAATTCTCTTCGAGTTCCTTGATATTCCGCTCGGGCGTAAATTCGTAGAGCAGCTCGCGAAGCTCCTCTTCGGTGAATTTTTCAGTCCCCCGCTGAAACTGCATTTCGCCATCGACGCGATAGCACGGCTGGTGATTGGTCGACAGATGAATGTCGCTTGCGCCCTTTTCGAGCATCTCTTCAAGATACTGATCAATTTTCTTCATATAAAATCCCCGACCGAAAACAAAAGCAACTTCGGTGCCACCCCGCCGACAAAGGCATGATCACGCACTAAACCTCCTGACCCAGCGCCTTCTGGACGGTGCGGCTCAGCTCGCGCCAGTCGATCGGCTTGGCCATGAAGGCCGAGTGCCCGAGATTCTTCAGGTCTTCCCCATCGACTTTTTCCATGTATCCGCTGTACAGGATGGTCGGAATCCCCTGGCGGATGGCCAACACCTGGCGGATCAGCTCGTGGCCATTCATTTCCGGCATGCTGTAGTCGGTGATCAAGGCATCGAATCCTTCGGGATTCTGCATGAAGATTTCGAACCCGCGCCGGCCGTTGGTGGCCGTAACGACGGAGTAGCCGAAGGATTCGAGAATTTCGCGGCCCATCGACAGCACCGCCTCGTCGTCATCGACGAAGAGCAGGTGGCCATACCCCTCCGGGATCGAGAGATCGATCGCCTTTTGTTCCTGCTCGGCGGTTTCCAGCAGCAGCGGGAAATAGAGCGTGAAGGTCGTCCCCGTCCCCTGCTCGCTCGCCACCGCGATCGTCCCGCGGTGCTTGCGGACAATGCCATGAACGATGGAAAGGCCGAATCCGGTTCCCTCGCCTTTTTTCTTGGTTGTGAAATAAGGTTCAAAGATGTGCTCCTGGACCTCGGGGGGCATCCCGCATCCCGTATCCTTCACCGTAAGGCACGCATAGAACCCCGGATCGAGGTCGATCGACTGATCATCGGCCTTGCGCCCGTGCAGCTCGACCTGCTTGAGCTTAATGCTCAGGGTTCCCGACTGCTCCGCGCCGAGTGCATGCGCCGCGTTGGTGAAGAGGTTGATCATCACCTGCTGAAGCTGCGTCGGATCGCCATGGATCGCGCCGCACGCCGGATCGAGGTCGGTTTCAATCGTGATGTTCTTCTTCATGGTCGTCTGCACCATGCTGACCGAATCCTCGATGATCGGTTGCAGCTCCATCGGCTGGAACTCCTGCTCTTCCTGGCGGCTGAAGGTCAGGATCTGGCGCACCAGCTTGGTGGC
>NZ_JBFJYW010000403.1:0-2164 GCF_041622395.1 Pontiella sp.
GGGGATGAACTCCGATGCGTCGGTTAAGCGCAACAAGGGCGATGACCGTCCGATCGTCTGCGAAGAGGATCGGGCCAAGGTAATCGCCGCGCTGGAATGCGTCGATTACGTGGTGTTGTTCGACGAAGACGAGCCGCGCGAGCTGATCGCCGCACTGCTGCCCGATGTGCTGGTGAAGGGCGAGGATTGGGCGCACTATGTCTCCGGTCGCGAAGAGGTCGAAGCCGCAGGCGGCAAAGTGGTGCTGGCCAAGATGGTCGAGGGCCGCTCCACCACCAACGTGATCGGCCGCATTTTGGACGTGTATGGGAATTCAGGCGGGGCGGAATAGGATGAGTATTAAATATATTGTTACCGGCGGGGCCGGGTTTATCGGCAGCAACCTTGTCAAGGAACTGAATGCACGGGGCGAGGACGATGTCCTGATCGTCGATTCGCTGGGAACGGGCGAAAAGTGGAAAAACCTGGTTGGGCTTCGTTACGAGGACTATCTCGACAAGGGCGACCTGTTCGCGGTGCTGGCGGATGGTCTGCTTGCGGACGTGGAGGCGGTCTACCACCTGGGGGCGTGCAGTGCCACGACCGAGAGGGATGCCGATTACCTGGCCGAAAACAACTATGGCTACACCCGCGGGCTGTGCGAGGAGTGCCTGGCCCACGGCGTCCGGTTCGTCTATGCCTCGAGCGCGGCGACCTACGGCGACGGCAACCTGGGCTATTCGGATGCCGATGAGGAGACGCCGAAATTCAAGCCGTTGAACATGTATGGCTATTCGAAGCACATGTTCGATCTGTGGGCGCTCAAGGCGGGCGTCGCCGGCCAGATCGCGGGCATGAAATATTTCAACGTCTACGGCCCGGGCGAGGCGCACAAGGACGACATGCGTTCGGTGGTGCACAAGTCCTTTCATCAGATTCTCGAGACGGGCGAGGTGAAGCTGTTCAAGTCGCACCGCCCGGACTACAAGGACGGCGAGCAGGTGCGCGACTTTGTCTATGTGAAAGATGCCGTGAAGCAAACGCTCTGGTTCGGCGAGAACAAAGAGGTCGGCGGCGTGTTCAACTGCGGCACGGGTACCCCGCGCACTTGGGTGGATCTGGTCTCCGCCGTGTTCAAGGCGATGGGGCGCGAGCCGAACATCTCCTTCATCGATATGCCGGAGCATCTCCAGGGCAAATACCAATACCACACCCAGGCCGATCTGGCGAAGCTGCGCGAAGCGGGCTACGATGCCCCCTTCACCGCGCTTGAAGAGGGTGTTGCGGATTACGTCCAAAACTATTTGATGGCCGAGTGATGGCGGTAAGCATCGCCGAGATGATCCTGCTGGGATTGCTGGCGGATTGGGTATTCCGCATGTTGCGGATGCCCGGGTTGCTGGGGATGCTGCTGCTCGGCGTGCTGTTCGGTCCGTATGTTTTGGATCTGCTGGAGCCGGGCTTCCTGGCGGCCTCGTCCGATCTTCGGATGATTGCTCTGATCATTATTCTGTTGCGCGCCGGGTTCGAACTGAGCCGCGACGTACTCAACCGCGTGGGGACGCAGGCCTTGTTGCTGTCGTTCGTCCCCGGCGTGCTCGAAGGCGGAACGATTGCGTTGCTCGGGCCGAAATTCCTGCCGCTAACGCACCTGGAGTCGGCCATGCTCGGCTTCATTGTCGCGGCGGTTTCGCCGGCCGTGGTGGTGCCGATGATGATCGGCTTCATCGAGCGGAAAATGGGGGCGAAAAAGGGCATTCCCACCATGATCCTGGCGGCGGCCTCGCTTGACGATGTGATCGCGATCGTGATCTTTTCGGTCTTTCTGGGGTTCTACACGGGCACGGCTGAAAACGTGCTGCTCAAGCTTGCCGGGATCCCCGTTTCGATCTTGGCCGGGATCGGCGCGGGGTTGCTGATCGGCTGGCTGTTGCTGAAGCAGTTCGAACGGTTTAATCCGCGGGCAACCAAGCGGGCCATGATCGTGATCGGCGTGTCGATCCTGCTGGTGCGCGTCCAAGGGTTGCTGGAGGCCATCAACATTCCGTTCGCGGCGTTGCTAGCGGTGATGGCTACCGGATTCATTATTTTGGAAAAGCGCGAACGCGTGGCCCACGAAATTTCATCGAAGCTGGGCAAGCTGTGGGTTTTTGCCTCGATCATGCTGTTCACGCTGGTGGGGGCA
>NZ_JBFJYW010000404.1:0-2134 GCF_041622395.1 Pontiella sp.
CCGTTGGGCGGGGCTTTGGATGCTGCTGCTCGCGCCGCTTGCCGATGCGGTACCGGATACCAACCGGCACTATACCTTCATCTATTTCGAGAACGGCTATCCCACCCGGCTCGCCGGCAGCAGGCGGGCGCAGTCGATGGCGAACCGGGTCGCGCGCGAAAACCCCGACGTGGTGGTCCAGACCGGGTTCTACAGCCTGCGGATCGATTGCGATACGATGCAGCTTTCCGGCTACGACGCCGTGCAAGGTTCCGACTATCTGGCGGCGTTGAACGAGGATCTTCGGCGCTTTTCCCCGGCCAAGCTTACGTTGCGCATGGAAAAGGGCGGGGTCGACTATACCTGCACGTCGGCCGTGGTCCAGCGCAAGGACGCCCCGCTCGTGCGGCTGATCGAGAGCGGCAGGTTCGTCCAACGCTTCGACCTCGTTGGGCTGGTGTTCACCGCATCCAACGGCACGGTGCTCGAAGAGATGGGGCGGCTGGAAATCACGGCCTGGGCCGACCATGCCGTGTTCACGCTGGATCTCTCCGGGATCGAGGGCGTGGAGCGGACGGGCATCATGCTGGTTTCCCCGGCGGGCAAAAAACATGTGGCCGTTGCGGAGGGTGCCCGAGCGGTGCTTGCGCTCGAACCGCACCTGGACCGGGCGTGCGAACCGCTGGCGCCTTCCGCCTTTGTGCGCGAGGCCTCCGTGGTCGCCAGCGGCAAGCCCATACGCCATGGGTTCGACGAAGAGGAACACGCCCTGCGGTTCGACCTGCCGATGGCGCGCTTCGCCTACCCGAAGGATGCGGGCCGCGTGAACGAGTTCGCCATCGAGCTTTTCAACCCCTCCGGGGAAGACGCCGTGCTTCCGCTCGTCTTCAAGGAAATTTCGCCCGTCGAGATCACCGGAACCGGCATGCTGCTGTGCGAGGATTCCGACGGGCGGCCCACGGGGATCCCCGTCCAGATTTCCAAGAACTGGCACAACGATCCGGCCAAGCGGGTGAAGCACGACGGCCCGTGGATCCGGGGCTATGCGATGGTGCCGCTCAAGGCCGGGGAGCGGCGGCGGCTGCGCCTGCGCGTGGTGACGGGTTTCTGGGGCCAGGTTCCGGCCGTCTCCCACGCGCACCTCAGCGTCATCGGCTATGGCGGCAACTGGAAGTGGGACGAGAGCGCGCTGGGGGCCTGGGGCGAATCGATGTGCTACGACCCTTCGCAGCATCTCGGGTCCTCTTTCATCACGGATGTGCGCCCCGCGTTCACCTTCGGGAAAAGCACCAAGCCCTATGCCTGGACCGAAAACCTCGGCGGCGGGGATTTCCTCGTCTATTTCGACCGCGACAACACCTACCGCTGGGCGAAGCGCTTGAAGACGGCCTATCTCTGGACCGGGCCCAATATGACGGAAGTCCATTATTCCGGCATCACCGACGACGAAAAAATCCGTTTCAACTACCGCATCCGTTCGGTGCGGACGGCCGACTACCACCGTCGGTTCCACGCCTTTCAATACGAGTTTTTGGAAGATGTCGAAACGCCCAAGCGGCTCGTCTTCCACCAGATGGCGGCCGACTACTATAACACCGCGAAGTTCGAGCGCTACTTCGTTGGCCAGGGCGGCGGGGACGGGCAGGAATTCCGCAACGATGCCGGCCTCGTCGGCTATGCGCCCAACCCGATCCCGTTCAACGATGCGTGGATTTCGATCGACGACTCGGCGGGCAGCAAAGATCCGGCGGGGGCGCGCCGCGGCATCCTTTCCATGCAGGCCACGCTGAACGGGCGGCCGTTTCCGGTCTACCTGCACGTGTTCGGGAAAGGGCGGGGCCGGAACAGCTTCGATCTGGCGCCGGAATCGGTGGCGCGCTCCTATTCCGTCGGGGACGTGGTGCGGGGCGAGCTGGAGTTCGTGATGCCCGCGAAATCCACCGCGCTTTATTGGGGGGCGGACCGCGAGTTCGCCGGCCGTTTGGCCGCCTACGGCGACAACGCCAGGCAGGCCGTGGCCGACGAGCAGACCCACAATCTGCGGATGCCGGTTTCCGTCGGCCAGGGCACGCTGCTCCAGCGCTATCCGCTCGAAATCCGCGCGGCGGACGGCGATGTGTTGGCCGACTTTACGATCGATCGCGGCGGCATCGGC
>NZ_JBFJYW010000405.1:0-1951 GCF_041622395.1 Pontiella sp.
AAGGAAATCGAGCCGCGTGTCAAAACCTGCCAATACGCGCTGTGGAGTCCCAACACGGCGACCTCCAGTCCGGTTCCCGTCCTCGACGCCTTCCGCAAGGATGCGGAGGATATGGACATTCAGTTCCAGTGTTCGGAGCCATTCGTGAAGTGCCGGGGGAATCGGGTGTGGACCAAGACGCTGGCGTTCGACGCCGGCTATGTCGTCAATGCCGCCGGGCTCTACGCCGACCGCGTGGGACATGCCTTTGGCTTTGGAAAAAACTATGCAATCCTGCCGTTCAAAGGGCTCTACCTGAAGTCCAGCGAGCCCGCGGGCAGCTTCAAGACCAACATCTATCCCGTGCCGAACCTGCAAAACCCCTTCCTCGGCGTCCATGTGACGGTCACGGCCGACGGGCATCACAAGATCGGCCCGACGGCGATTCCCGCCTTTTGGCGGGAGCAGTACCAGGGGCTGGCCAACTTCGCTCTGGGCGAATTTTTCGAAACCGCCAGCCTCGGCTCGCAACTCATGCTCAAAGCCGATTTCGATTTCCGCAGGCTGGCCCGCGAGGAGTTGCGCAAATACAACCGCGCCCATCTCGTTGGCCTTTCGCACGCGCTCGCCACCGGGCTGGAGCTACCGACGCTTACGCACTGGGGACCATCGGGTATCCGCGCCCAGCTGCTGAATCTGAAGAAGAAGAGCTTGGAGATGGATTTTGTGTTCGAGGGCGATGGGAAGTCCTTCCACGTACTGAATGCAGTTTCTCCGGGTTGGACCTGTTCGATTCCTTTCACGGAATATATGATCGACCGAATGGAAAAGATGCAAAATGCAAACTAAGGGGATCAGGAAATGAAAGCGGTAATTATGGCAGGCGGATATGGTACCCGTATCAGCGAGGAAAGCGCGGTGCGGCCCAAGCCCATGGTCGAAATCGGTTCCGAACCGATTATCTGGCACATCATGAAAACCTATGCCCACTACGGTATAACGGATTTCATCATTGCCTGCGGCTATAAGGGACACATGATCAAGGAATACTTTTCCAAGATCTTCCTCTCCGAAGCCGATGTGACGTTCGATCTCGCAAACAACACCGTCAAATACCACCGCTCGCGCGTTGAGCAATGGCGGGTCACCTGCGTCGATACCGGGCTGAATAGCATGACGGGCGGTCGCCTTCGTCGCGTCCGCGAGTATCTCGATGGCGAAACCTTCTGCATGACCTATGGCGACGGGGTGGCCAATATCAACATTGCCGACGAAATCGAATTCCATAAGAAGTCGGGGCGCAAGGCCACCATGGCGGCGGTGCAGGCACCCGGCCGTTTCGGGGCGTTTACGCTGCGGCCGGGCCAGGTCGCGGTGGAGCACTTCCAGGAAAAACCCGATGGCGACGGGGCATGGATCAATGGCGGCTATTTCGTGCTTGAACCAACCGTTCTCGATTATATCGGTTCCGATGCCGAGATCTGGGAACGAAAACCCATGCAGCAACTCGCCCTTGACGGCGAATTGAACGCCTATCGCCATGCGGATTTTTGGCATCCGATGGATACTTTGCGCGACAAGCATGTGCTCGACGACCTGTGGGCATCCGGCAACGCGCCGTGGAAGGTTTGGGAGTAAATCATGATTTTCGAACCCGCACCTTTGAAAGACGCTTGGATCGTTCGGCAACAACCGATTGGCGATGACCGCGGTTATTTTGCTCGGGCCTTTTGCACGAAAGAATTCGAAGCACACGGCATTCCTTCGCGGTTTGTTCAGGTGAACACGTCGTTCAGTAAAGACGTTGGAACCTTGCGCGGCCTGCATTGGCAGGTCGATCCCGCGCCGGAACCCAAGTTCATGCGCTGCACGCGCGGTGCAATCTACGATATCATGGTCGATATGCGCCCTGATTCGCCGACCTATCTCCAGCATTTCGGCATTGAATTGACGCCGGATAACCAGACCATGG
>NZ_JBFJYW010000406.1:0-1948 GCF_041622395.1 Pontiella sp.
GACCCACAGACGGCCGCCCTTTTACTCCCCAAAGCCCTCGGGCGATTCCATCGCCAATGCCTCCGGCTGATCGGTCTACGGATTCAAGCCCCGCCCCATTGACTCCGTTCTTACAGCATTCCCCGTCGGCCCGCTTTCAAACTTCAATCGGCCTTTGACAACGTAGCCCATGCCAACACGGCACCGCACACTTACTCCGCATATCGCGCTTTTTGTTATTTCGACATGCATCATCACAACCATTCTTTTTCTAACACTCATTTATTTTTTCTTTACAACTCCCATATCCTTACTTAGCTTACGGCTTATCGTCTTTTAAGTGGGGGGTATAACCAAGGCGGGACACCGCCGCAACTGGATGGGGAAACAAAATGAAGATAGAAAAGAAATGGATACATCTCGCACGCCGCACCGCAACCTTCGCCATCGCTGCCTGCTGCGCCTTCGCGTTCACAGGCTGTGATGATGACGACGACGGAGGGGGTGATGGAAGCTCGGTGGTCGGGACTTATGAACTCAGTCGCCTGCAGGCGGGTTCATACGACATTTCGTTCCCAACGACCGATGGCTATTATGAAAGGTTTACCTTTTATTCCGATGGTACGTGCGATGCGGAAACCAATTTCAGCACAACCTCGGTCACCGACGACAGTGGCAACGTATCGGAATTGGAATTCGAATCCGCAGGACCCATCAGCATCACGGTAGACTATAACCGATCGGGAGACACTTTTACCTTCCCCGGCGTTACCGACAACTCCTATTCGATTTCCGGTAGCACCATAACCATGGTTGATGAAGATGGTTGGATATTCACGTATACGAAAAGTTGATCGTTGAATCAACGGATTCAAGCCCCGCCTTCGAGCGGGGCTTTTTCGTTTTTCGGGTCGTTCAAACGCAAGAAGAGCCGAACAAGCAGGAAGAGGACGAAAGCGGTGAGCATGCCGTAGAGGTCGTTGCGCAGGTCGGAAAGCCCTGCGGTGCGGTCGAGGGTGAGGTTTTGGAGCGACTCGGTGATGGCGGCGAAGAGCAGGATATCGAAAGCCACCTTCAAATAGTAGGTCGGATGCTGCCGCTCCAGCGCGGCGGAGAGATAGACGAGAAAGCAGAGGGAAGCGAACAGCGCGAAGTGGCCCGCCCGGTGTATACCGCCAACCCGTTTGTTGAATTGATCGACCCGGTTCTTCTCGCGTCCGGCGGCCGCCGCCGGTTTGGTTGCGGGCGCCCCGGAAGGCGCGACGGCGGGAGGCGTCTCGGCCTTGCGCCGCTCGATCCTTTTGCCGAGGGCTTCCACCGCGCCGTCCGAAAGGGTTTCCATCCAAACGCTCGGCATCATGGTCCCGAACAGGATCGCCAACGCGTTGAGCAAAATCAGCATTCGCAGCTTGCGTTGGTGCAGACGGGTGCGGCGATAATACAGCGCGGCCATGCCTATCCAGAGAAACGCGAAAACACCCTGCCACCAAAAGAACGAGGTGCGCAGCGTGACGGGTTCGGCCACAAGGGAATCGAACTCCGCCGTTCCGAAGCTACCGCCATTCTGAATGACCACGTCGACATGCGCGGCGCCGGGCAAGATCGGGAAGATATCCTCATGCGACGCCCACTTCTCCGAACCGCTTGCCATCACCAAACCGTGTTTGCCGGGAATCCATTGGTTGCTTGGGTCGTATTGCGACAGCATCAACCGCGCGCAACTCCACGGATACTTCCCCTCCACCACGCCCTCGGTCCGAATGCGGCCCCGCACACGAACCATGCGATACGGCGTGGTACGGGCCAATCGGAAATTGATGCTCGCGCTGCGCCCGCCCTCGGGAACGGACAAGCGAAAGCACCCGTTGGTTTCCTGGCAATCGCCGCGCACTTGCCGGGCATCGGCCAAGGTCGGCGATTCGAGCAGGATTTCGCCATCGAGCTCATAGCGGTCGTAGAACCCCCAGAA
>NZ_JBFJYW010000407.1:0-1835 GCF_041622395.1 Pontiella sp.
GTCGACGAAGACCTCGCCAAGAGCTTCGGGCTCAACGAGAAGGGCGGCATCCTGATCAACCAAGTGATGGAGGATTCCGCCGCCGAGAAGGCCGGCTTGAAAGAAGGCGACATCGTGGTTGAGCTCGACGGCCGGAAGGTGGAAAAGCTCGGCATGTTCCGCAACCGCGTCGCGTCCACGGCGCCCGGCAGCAAGATCGATCTGAAGGTCTTCCGCAATGGCAAGTATAAGAACATTGTCGCCGTCACCCAGGAAATGGAAGGCGAAGGCGCGGCGGCCGGCGCAGGGGTTTCCTCGGCGGTCTACGACAAACTCGGCGCCACGGTCGATAGCCTCGAAAGCGACGCCGCGCGCCGTCTGGGCTACGGCGAGCTCGAAGGCGTGCTGGTCACGGAAGTGAAGCAGGGCAGCCCGGCATGGCGGGCAGGCCTTCAGCCCGGGCAGGTCATCACCAGCGTCGACCGCAAGCCCGTCGATAGCGTGAACGCCTTCAAAAAAGCGCTCGAAGAGGCGCCGGACCACAAGATCCTGCTCTTCGTCACCGACGGCCGCAGCTCGCGCTTCGTCGTCGTCAAGCTCGAGGAATAAAGGCGTGGCAGACCAACGAACCGGCGGTTGGAAATCACCCGCCGGGACGATCGAGACCTCGGCTAGGCCGGGGTCTCGATGAATTCCTGAAGGATCGAATCCTCCGGAACCAAGGATTTGTCGATCGCGGTGAAATGCCCGAGGAGCTCCAGCAGCTCCCGGGCTTTAATCTGTCCGGGGTGCGAGCTCGGCAGGGAGTGGATGAGCGGTTCCACCAAGGGCTTGAGCACGGGAATCTCGTAGCCCATGGCCGAGTTGTATTCCATGTCGGCCAGCGGCTGGAACGGGAAGATCCATTTGTCCTCGCCCGCCCGCACTGCCGGCCAAAACTTAAACGTCTTTTCCGCCGGGTTGCCGCGGAAGCTGTGGTCGCGGATCAGGCGGCGCAGCATGCGGTGGTCGGTACTCGAAATGCGTGTTTCATTGTCGAGCTTCAACGGGGTGCGCGCCCCGATGTAGATCTTGAAGGCGTGCCGCGGATCCACGAACGAGGTGATGCGCGGGTTGAGCCCGTGGATGCCCTCGATCAGCGCGAGCTCGTCGGGTTGAAGCCGGATGATCTCGCCGCGGAATTCGCGGCGGCCATGCAGGAACTTGAAGTGCGGCATCTCGATCGGGTGGCCGTTCCCCAGCTTGTCGAGGTGGCGTTCCAGCAACGTCAGGTCGATCGCCTCGATATGTTCGTAGTCGTATTCGCCCTCGGTGTCTTTCGGGGTCAGCGCGCGGTCGACGAAATAGTTGTCGAGGCTGATCTCGTGGGTCTTCACGCCCTGCCGCTTGAGCTCCGCCGACAGCCGCTTCGTGAAGGTGGTTTTGCCGGCCGACGACGGCCCCGCCAGCCAGATCCATTTCAGCCGGTGGGTTTTTTCCGCGATCGAATCGGCGATCCGTTTGATCTCTTCGAACGCGCGGCGTTCTTCGAATGCAATGTACTCCTCGATCCGCCCTCTGCGGATCACCTCGTTGAGTGCGGCGACGGTCTCGATATTCATGGTTCCATAATACCCAAGTCCGTCCCCGATGCAACCGCGCAGGGCGGGTTGCGGGTGTTTTTGGGCGGGTTTGTTTGAGGGGGTGGAAACTCGTGGGGCAGGCATCCCGGCCTGCCCTTGAGCAGGCACGGAGCCCGCGCCCCTCCTCCCGAATTCGTGCACGGCGCGGTCGACGCCCTCAATGGACTCACCCATCGCCGTGCCGGAATTGCGGCGGATTGTAGGGCCGAAACGGTTGACGAAGGAGACCTTTCA
>NZ_JBFJYW010000408.1:0-1793 GCF_041622395.1 Pontiella sp.
AACGCGTCGAAAGGTGCCGCTGTAGCAGCCTACCGCAAGCCTTTCGCAACGAAGTTGACGAAGTGAAATCGCCGCGCCTCCGGTAAAAATGGATGGGACTAAATTTTTGAAACAAAAAACCATATGTACCTTAAGCCCGGGATGTTAACCCCATTCCCATCCATTTTTATGAATAGATCAGGCTAGGGGTTCAGCGTGAGAACCACCTCGGTTCCGTGGTCGGCCGGAAATTGCTCGATGTCGCGCGAAGCAACCTCGATGCTTCCGCCGAACGCCCGCACAAACTGTTCGACGAGCGGCATGCCGAAGCCCGTTCCCAACTCGCCGAGGGTTCCCGCACGGGTGGTGTTCGCCTTGAAATTGAAGAGCGCCTCCAGAATGGTTTCCGGCATGCCGATGCCATCATCGGCAATGCTGAGCCGGACTGTCCCGTCGGCCGCGCGGACGGCGGAAATGCGGATTTTGGCTTTGGGCACCGAAAACTTGATCGCGTTCGTGAGCAAGTTGTTGAGCACGGAATTGTTGAACGAAAAGCGCTCGACCGAAACGGTGATATCGTCGGGGACCTCGAGCACCACGTCGATCTGCTTGCGACGCAGCATGCCATCGAGCATCGCCATGGTTTCCTCCAGCGCCCGCTTTAACGGAAGCGACTGGAGCGGAAGGTCGATCCGCCCCTCCTCAACCGCGCGCATTTTTCTGACCAGCTCAATGGTTCCCATGCCGTTGTCGAGCGACTTCCTGATATGGGGCAGCAGCTCGGCCAGCATCCCGGGGTCGGATTCGAGCTCGTCGAGCGAGGAAATCAGTGCGCCAAACGGGTTGGCCAAATCGTGGCAGAGGATGTGCAGCAGCGTGTTTTTCTTTTGGTTGGCCTCGGCGAGCGCTTCGATGTTCTGCTCCAGGCGCCGGTGCTGATCCAGAATGACGGCCTCCTGTTCCCGGCCGGCCTTTTCGTAGCGTGCGACGGAATAGGCAACAATCAGAAGAATGGCCAGCGTGATCACGCCGCAAATGGCCAGGTTGAGGAAGAGCGCATGGGAGATGCCTTGGGTCGACCCCGACTCCAGCTCTTCCACCAGCAAATGCCATTTGAGCTCGTCGATATAGCGACTGTTCAGAAAGACCATTGATCCGTCGCGCTTGTAATCGAAAACGCCGCCGTCCAACGAGAGGAGTTCATCGCGTACCGTGCGCATTCCCTCGATTTCGTCGACATTCGCATAGGTATCGTTGCTGGAGAGCACGATGTTGCCCGCGGGGTCGGTCAGATAAAGGTTGCGGCTGTACTTAAGGCTGTAGCGCTTCATCAGATCGATCAGCGAGCCGACCTTCAAGCCGACGCCTGCGGCCCCGATGTATTGGCCGTCGTAGTCGAACACCTTGTAGTTGATGAAGATGGTCATCGTGTCCTTGTTCGCCATGTCGGGATCCACGTTGGTCTCATAGAGCCCGTCCATCGACCGGACACGGAAATACCAGGCATCGCGCTCCTCGGTTGGGCGAACTTGCTTCAACACGCCATTGAAACAATAGTATTTGTGCGTTGCTTCGGAGACGAAGAAGCAGGTGAAGGTATCGTAGGTTGTCCGGATCTCCTGCAGATAGCGGGTAATCTTGTCAACCTCCTGTTCGCCCTCCAGCACCCAGTCGCGCAAAAACGTGTCCTGCGCCATCAGCGAGGAGATAAAGACCGGCGGAATCAAATCGCGCTGAATCTCGGAATAGATGTTGTCGCTCGTCAACGGCAGCGAATTGGAAACGATCTGCTCGCGCATCGATGCGCGGGCAAT
>NZ_JBFJYW010000409.1:0-1743 GCF_041622395.1 Pontiella sp.
AAAACGCGGAGTTGGCGACCTGCTTGTTTCCCTTGTACGGGGCCTCCCACTCCGGCGGCACATGATATGGCCCGTGCGGCGCATTGAGCGGCAGATAGAGAAAGAACGGCTTTTCCTTGTTCTTCTCCACAAAGCGGATCGCCTCCCGGAACCAGACGTCGGTGCAGTAGCCCTCGAACTTTTCGAAGACGCCGTTGCGCTCGTAGGTGTCGTCGAAATAGTCGTTGCCCCAATAGTCCGAAGCCTGCCCGATCCCGCCGCAGCGATGCCAGAGCACATCCTGAAAACCGCGGTCCTGCGGACGGTGCGGCGCATTGTCGCCCAGGTGCCACTTGCCGACCATCCCGGTGGCATAGCCTGCATCGGAGAACAGGTTCGCCACCGTTTTTTCATCCGGGTGCATCATCGTGCGTCCGGAGCTGGTGCGGAAGGCCCCCGTCACACCCGGATGATTCCCCGTCATCAACGCCGCGCGCGACGGCGTGCAGAACGGACTCACATGGAAATCGGTAAAGCGGACCGATTCCGCGTGCAGCTTGTCCAGCTCCGGCGTCTTGAGAATCGGATTTCCATGGCATCCCAGATCGCCGTAGCCCTGGTCGTCGGTCATCACCAGAATGACGTTGGGGCGGTCAGCCGCAAAAACGAACCCGACCCAAGTCAACAATGCCAGGGCCCAAATCAGATAAGTTTTCATACATCCCGTCCTCATTGCGTCTTCCTGCTTTTCTTTTTCTCGAGACCGGTCGGCCCGCCGGTGTAGGACTCTTGCCACGCGATATCGGGCGCCTGCCAGTCGGGGATTCCTCGGCTTTTTTCCTGGGCATAGTAATCGACGTGGAACGGTTTTTCCGCGGCCAGCGGAACGTCCTCGTTGATCATCAGCGGGCGCGACTCGTCCCAGAATTTCTCGTAGGCCTTTTTCATTTCGGATACGAGCTCCGGGTATTGCGCCGCGACATCGGTGTGCTGCCCGGGATCGTTTTCCATGTCGTAGAGCGCGCCTTCCACGAGCCGGAAGCGCTGGTTGCGCACGGAGTAGGTCTTCCACTTGAATTGATCGGGATCGGCCCCGAGATTCCAGCGCGTGACATGCTGGAAATGCAGGCGATCCTCCCAAGCCGGGTCTTTTTCCAGAATCAGCGGTTTCAGGCTTCGGCCTTCGAAAGCCTGGGTGGCCGGCAACGCCGCTCCGGCGAAATCCGCCAGGGTTGGAAGAATATCTAAATAGGTGACGACCGTGTCGACCGTCCGGCCCTGTTGAATCACGCCGTCCCAGCGCACAAAGAAAGGAACCCGGACGCCGCCCTCGTCCACCGTACTTTTGAGGCCTTTCATGCCCGCGTTGTAGGTCATCATGGGTTTACCCGCCGCATCGGTGCCGAGTTGTACCTGCGGCCGCCCGGCCTTTCCTTTAAGCCCATTGCCGGCAGTGGTCGTCCCATTGTCCGATGTAAAGATGACGATGGTATTTTCCAGCAGGCCCCATGCTTCCAGTTGTTTGAACAGCTGCCCCATGCAGTCGTCGATGTGTTCGATCATTCCGTAAAAGCCGGCAGATCGACTGGGAAACCCAAGATCTTCGAAATATTTCTGATACTCCGGCGGGGCGTTGAACGGGGCATGCGGCGCATTGGTGGACAGATAGGCGAAGAACGGCTTTCCGGAATCCTTGACCTGCTGAATCCAGCCGAGCGTGGCCTTGAACAAAACATCCGTGCAATAGCCTTTGGTTTTCACAAA
>NZ_JBFJYW010000410.1:0-1711 GCF_041622395.1 Pontiella sp.
CCTCTTCTTTATCGCCATGATGATTTTCCTTTTCGGAATCACCATTTTCGTCCATGAGTTCGGCCATTTCATCGTCGCAAAAAAGTGCGGGCTGGTCATCGAGGCCTTCTCCATCGGCATGGGCCCGGCGCTTTGGAAAAAGGAAGTCGACGGCATCGTCTATAAGATCGGCGCCTTCCCCATCGGCGGCTATGTCTCGCTGCCGCAGCTCGACCCCGAAGGCATGGAAAAGATGCAGGGCGAAAACGAGAACGACCGCAAAGCCCTGCCCGATGTCTCGCCGTGGAAAAAGATCGCCGTCGCCGTCGCCGGCCCGCTGTGCAACATTCTCTTCGCCATCCCGCTGGCGCTGATCGTCTCCACCGCCGAAAAGGCCCCCGACAACACGATTGTCGGCTACGTTGCCACCAACAGCGTCTTCCATGCGAAGGGACTGCTTCCCGGCGACGAAATCATAGCCATCAACGGCAACGAGGTCGCCAGCTGGTACGACATCATGGTCGAAAAGATGCTCGCCAAGGATTCCGACCGCATTGCCATCGACTATCGCTCCGCCGGGGCCACCAACCGCATCGAGCTCGCCGGCGAAGAAATCCAGAAGGACGTCATCGGCTTCGACGGCGTCGACCAGGCCCTGCGCCCGTTGCTGGCCGATATCCGCTCCGGCGAACCCGCCGGCGACGGCGGCCTCAAGACGGGCGACCTCGTCATGCAGATCGGCGACAAACCGATCCAATACTGGCACGAGTTGACCGGCGCCATCCAGGCCCACCGCGACGAGCCGACGACCTTCACCGTCCTGCGCAACGACAAAACGGTCGCACTCACCATCACGCCCCGCTTTATCGAGGAATACAACAAGGTAATGATCGGCGTCACGCCCGGCGACCCGAACGCGCTGCCCTGGTCGATGTCCGGCAACCCGATCACCCAGATCAAGAGCGACGCGATGAAGATTTTCCGCCTGCTCAAGGCGCTCACCACCAAAGGCGAAGCCAAGCAGGCCGCCAGCGGCCTCGGCGGCCCGGTGGCGATCTTCACCATGATCTGGTTCGCCCTGAAACTCGGCCTCCCCTACGCCATCGGTCTGATCCGCTTCATCAACATCAACCTCGCCGTGCTCAACCTGTTGCCGCTGCCCGTGCTTGACGGCGGTCACATCTGCTTCGCGCTGTGGGAAGGCATCACCCGCCGCAAGGTCCACCCGAAAGTCGTCGGCACGCTCGTCAACCTCTTCGCCATCCTGCTGATCTCCGCCATGCTGTTCCTCTCCTGGCGCGACGTCGACCGCAACTGGAACGTCGGCCGCATCTTCAACGTCTTCAAAAAGGCCCCGATCGAGCAGGTCGAGCCAACGCCTGCGGCGGAAGCCGCCGCCGAAGCGCCGACCAACGAATAGCGCCACCGCGACGGCCGAAGGTTTTTCCTTCGGGATTGGACATTCCCGGTTCGATATTCGATATTGGCGTGCATGAAACGGAGCTACCAGCGGCGATCGACGTTCGACTTTTCGAAGCTCGGGCAGCTCGTTTTCGTGCTGTTCGTCGTCTTCGTCGCCTATAAAATTCTCACGCCGCCGAGCAACGAGACGGCGCGGGCGCAGGCCCCGGACGGTAGCAAGACCGCGCGACTGCGCACGTTCTACTACTACGACCACCAGCCCTCCTATAAGATCTATTACCGCGAAACGGGCAAGCGCGCCTGGCTCAAC